>JAYTIQ010000213.1:0-3580 GCA_043731705.1 Rugosibacter sp. | reverse complement strand
TCGTAGTCACGCTGGACATGCACATCGGGATATTCAGCATGTATTAGACGCCGCACGCGCTCGAGAATCTCATGGACATTCACCAGCGTGGGTTGCATCGCACGGTGCGAAGACAACAAGCGCTGCATTAAATCTTGCAGGCGATCAACTTCTTCGATGATGACTTGCGTGTATTCCTTGAGGTGATCATTGCCCAGCTCGCGCTCAAGCAATTGCGCTGAGCCGCGAATACCGCCCAAGGGATTTTTAATTTCATGCGCGAGATTTCTCACGAGCTCACGATTCGCCTGCTGCTGCTGGGCCAATTGCTCTTCGCGCGTGGCTTTCAATTGCTGATCAATCGGTCGTACCTCAAGCAGCAATTGCGCGCCATCCAGCATGACAGGCGTCACCGTGCAATCAACGTGCAAGGTTTCAGATGACAAGGTAATTGGAATGTTATGGCTGGTATAACTCCACTGATTAGCCAAAGCACTAGTCAATGCAGCGACAAGTCCGGCAGGCTCACCCAACAGCTTTTTCAAGGATTGGCCAACCAGCAATCGTGAACTCACAGCGAACAGATTTTCTGCCGATGGATTGGCATAGCGAATCACTTGATTCTCATCAACCAACACGACAGCTGATGACAGCAAATCAAGACCACCAACAGCAAGGGAAGAAGGAAAGTTCATCTTTTAAAAAGTAAAACAGTATCGGTTTTTAGTTGCAAGAATAAAGACTCAAGCAAGAGTGAGCAAGAAGCGCACCAGACCGTTATCCCAGGAAAAATTAGCGAAAACTAACGCGGACTAGCGCAGGTTGGCAATTTCTCTTTGTATTGCTTTGATATTGCGCTCATGCAATGCCACTGTATCGCGTGGCGCTTGGGCACTGGGTGAAGATCCCGCAGTAGCGGCAAGTCTCTGCGCTTTAGCCAGGTTTTCAAGTTCGCTATTCAGCTCTTTTTCCAGAATTGTGCGCCGATCACTATCCCGTGCGCGCTGCTCATTGCCTGAAACTCGAGGAAAATCTCCCGGGGTGGGTGTCGCGGCGGCGCGGGGGCCGCGATCACGATACCCTCGTGACGTTGTAGCGCCGGGTGGATCGCGCTGTTGCGACAACACCGTGCAGGATGTTTTGCCGCCTTGCTGCTGGGTATTGGTAAAAAGAATCTTGCCAGAACCATCTGTGCATTTATAAAACGTACTGGCATGCACCGCTAACGGTGCCAGAGCAATTATCCCAAGAAAAAAATAGAGCGTGCAATGTAACAAGAAACCCGGGGAAGTTTGACCATATGCTCTAGCATCGGGGCTGACCGCTACACCAACAACTGTGCGGGATAAATAAATTTTTTGCATGGGATTAAGTGTATGCGATGTTTGGCGATAAAAAAAGGACGGGCATGCCCGTCCTTTTTGCTACACACCAAGCAAAGAATCCATCAAATCGAGTAGTACATGTCGAATTCGATTGGGTGCGTAGTCATGCGGAAGCGCTGTACTTCTTCCATTTTCAGGACAATGTAGGCATCAATCATCTCATTGCTGAACACGCCACCGCGGGTCAGGAACTCGCGATCTTTGTCCAGATATTCCAGCGCCTGTTCAAGGCTTGAGCAAACGGTCGGGATCTTTGCATCTTCTTCTGGCGGCAAGTCATACAGATTCTTGTCAGCCGGATCGCCAGGGTGAATCTTGTTTTGCACGCCATCCAGGCCGGCCATCATCAGCGCGGTGAAGCACAGGTAAGGGTTTGCACCCGGATCAGGGAAGCGGGTTTCGATACGACGGGCTTTATCCGACTGCACGTAAGGAATACGAATCGAAGCGGAACGGTTGCGAGCAGAATAAGCCAGCTTTACCGGGGCTTCGTAACCCGGCACCAAACGCTTGTAGGAGTTGGTCAGCGGATTGGTGATGGCATTCAGTGCACGAGCGTGCTTGATAATCCCACCAATGTAATACAGCGCGAAGTCAGACAATCCTGCGTAGCCATTGCCCGCGAACAGGTTTTTGCCATCTTTCCAGATTGACTGGTGCACGTGCATGCCAGAACCGTTATCGCCAACGATGGGCTTCGGCATGAAGGTTGCCGTCTTGCCATAGCTGTGGGCTACGTTATGCACAATATATTTGAGAATCTGCGTTTGATCTGCGCGTTTGACCAGGGTGTTGAACACCGTGCCGATTTCGCATTGACCTGCAGTGGCCACTTCATGATGATGCACTTCTACTGGTACGCCACAAGCTTCCAGCGCGATGCACATTTGCGCGCGGATGTCGTTCAAGCTATCGACTGGCGGCACCGGGAAATAACCACCCTTCACAGCAGGACGGTGTCCGGTGTTGCCGCCTTCAAATTTCTCAGAAGCGGCCCAGGCAGCTTCTTCGGAAAATATCTTGCAATAGGAGCCAGACATATCCACTTTCCACTCAACCGAGTCGAAAATGAAGAATTCGGGTTCCGGACCAAAGTAGGCAGTATCGCCAATGCCGGAAGATTTCAGATAAGCCTCGCCACGCTTGGCGATGGAGCGTGGATCACGGTCGTAACCTTTGCCATCGGCAGGCTCAACCACATCACAGGTCAGCACTAGCGTGGTTTCGTCCATGAAGGGGTCGATATAGGCAGAGCCGGCATCTGGCATCAAAATCATGTCAGAAGCTTGAATTCCCTTCCAGCCCGCAACGGACGAGCCATCAAAGGCATGACCGTCCTCAAACTTGCCCATGCCAAAGGCTGAAACAGGCACACCGACGTGCTGCTCTTTGCCACGCGTATCGGTGAAACGAAAATCAACGAAACGAACTTCCTTTTCTTCAACCAGCTTAAGTACGTCCTTGGGGCTCATGACTTGCTCTCCTAAAAATGACACAAAAAATTAAAGCGAAAAATGAAAACCATGCATAAGGGTGTAGCTGCTAGAGCACTAACTATGCCAACCCCAAAAATACCGGAACGAATTGTGCCACAAGTCCATACAAAGACTCCAGTAGTAACCTCTACCCGTTGCCGCACGGTATTTGTGCAAAAAATTCCTGCATATGCACCACTAGGGTGCAATTCACTGGTTAATGCGCACTTTGGAAAACCAGGGATCGGTTGGTAATGTTTTTTCCAGGCGACGTTTTATTTCATTCAGATCCAAACTTGTTTCACTTAAATAGTTAATCGGAAGGACAACTTCGGCTTCAGCCCGCTCCCCCAAATAATGCAATACGGTTCGATTAAAGTGTGGCGGCTCGCATCCCAGCAAATCACGTAGATGCGCCAACAGCAGTGGACGAGCGGGGAGCTTCAGTGAAGCATTACCGGACATATCATTTTCGGCATCCACATGCACCAACACGTCCAGTACTTCAGCATGCTTTTCAAGCACGCTGTTACGCGCTGTTTCAGCAATCCAGTGGCCTTCGGAAACACTAATGCGCGGATTGACCTGCACATGAGCATCGACGAGCACTTGGTGTGCCATATGCCGGGTACGCAACTCATGTAATCCGCGCACGCCTGGCGTGGAAATGACCGTCTGCCGAATAGCGGCTACTTCTTCGGCGGATAGCCCCGTATCAATGAGTTCGCGCAAGGCTTCCCA
>JAYTIQ010000212.1:0-2559 GCA_043731705.1 Rugosibacter sp. | reverse complement strand
GGTGTTCTAATTATTACCTGAGTTAAAAACTCGTTACGCAAACTGCATGAGCATCATGCCACAATCGCATCATCCCATTTCAAAAACATGCCCTCATGAAACGCCTCACACATCAACTTTATTTTTGGGTGCTGCTCGCCACGCTGGCTGGCGGATTGCTAGGGTATCTTGACCCGAAGGCGGGTGCGAGTCTCAAGCCGTTAGGCGATGGCTTTATTGCGCTGGTCAAAATGCTCATTGCACCGGTTATTTTTTGCACGGTCGTGCTCGGAATTGCCGGCTCTGGCGACATGAAAAAAGTCGGCCGCGTTGGGGGCAAAGCGCTGCTTTACTTTGAAGTGGTATCCACGCTGGCGCTAGGTATCGGTTTGCTTGTCGTGCATTTCATCCGCCCCGGTGAAGGCTTTAACGTTGACCCGCGATCGCTGGATAGCACAGCGATTGCCACGTATGCCAAATCCGCCGCTGAACAAAGCACTGTCAGTTTTTTCCTGCATATTATTCCCAAAACATTTGCCGATGCCTTCACTAGCTCGGGTGATTTGCTGCAAGTACTGTTTCTCGCCATTCTGTTTGGCTATGCCATTGTGCGGCTAGGCAAAACAGGCCAGCCAGTGCATCGCTTCATCGAAGATGCGTCGCACCTCTTTTTTGCCATGATGAACGTCATCATGAAATTAGCCCCGCTGGGCGCGGGGAGTGCAATGGCATTCACTATGGGCAAATATGGCATCGCTGCCCTAAAACCGCTGGCAGCACTGATGGGCAGTTTTTATCTCACTTGTATTCTTTTCGTGTTCATTGTGCTGGGCAGTATCGCCGCTGCTACCGGCTTCAATATTTTTCGCTTCATTCTGTATATCAAAGATGAACTGCTCACCGTGTTGGGTACCTCATCATCCGAATCCGCACTGGTTCCGCTGATGGAAAAACTCGAACGCATGGGCTGCTCGAAATCAGTAGTCGGCCTGGTCGTGCCATCCGGCTATTCTTTCAATCTCGACGGCACCAATATCTACCTAAGCATGGCCGCGCTATTCGTTGCGCAAGCGCTGAATATCGATCTCACCATCGGCCAGGAATTAACGCTGCTTGGCGTGGCGATGCTGACCTCAAAAGGCGCCTCTGGCGTCACGGGTGCCGGATTCATCACCCTGGCAGCGACGCTGGCAGTAGTTCCCGCCATCCCCGTTGCGGGCCTGGCACTCATTCTGGGCATCGACCGCTTTATGTCCGAAGCCCGCGCGCTAACCAACTTCATCGGCAATGGTGTCGCCACCGTCGTTATCTCGAAATGGGAAAATGAGCTCGACCAGGAAAAAATGCACAACACTATGGCGAGCTGACTTAAAACCAAGGGCGAAAAGTCGGCGCTGGTGAGACGGTGACGGGCGCTGAATAGCGCTACTACTTCATCCCTGCGCTAGCCCGCCCAATAAATGAAAAGGGCTGCATCGCTGCAACCCTCTGTATGACTGGTGGTGATGGGGGGACTTGAACCCTCGACCTACGGATTATGAATCCGTCGCTCTAACCAGCTGAGCTACATCACCGCGCACAATGCTGCAAAGGGGCGAGATTATCCCTTTCGCACGTCCTCCTTGTCAAGGAAGGCATGCGTGGGCGACAATCGCGGTATGGATTTTGATATCGTTATTGTTGGTGGCGGGCTCGCCGGGCTTGCCTTGGCGGCGGCTTTGCGCCGATCTTCGTTGTCTGTGGCACTGGTTGAAGGCGCGGTACCGGTTTTTCCTGCCAAGGGACCGGGCGATTTTTCTACCACATGGGATAGCCGGGTGTATGCCATCAGTCCGGCGAATGCGCGCTTTCTTGAGCAGGTTGGCATTTGGCAACATCTTGACCATGCACGCATGGAGCCCGTGCGTGCCATGCAAATTTTTGGTGATGGCAAAGGCAGGCTCGATTTTTCAGCGTATGACAGCGGGGTTGCCGAGCTGGCGTGGATTCTTGAGTCCTCGCTCATGCAAGCCGAGCTGTGGGAGATGGTCAAGCGGCAGGGCAATCTCACGATGTTTTGCCCGGCCTCAGCCCAGGCGCTGACATTGGATGGGGCGGCAGCCGAACTCACGCTTGCCGATGGCCGTACACTGCGCTCGCGCCTGATTGTCGCGGCCGATGGGGCGGATTCCTGGACGCGCAACGCTGCGGGCATTGAGGTGGCATTCAAAAGCTATGACCAGCTCGGCGTCGTGGCCAATTTTGCTACGGCATTGCCACCTCGCGGCACGGCTTTTCAATGGTTTCGCCCGGAGGGAATTTTAGCGTGGCTGCCTTTACCAAGCCAACATCTGTCGATGGTCTGGTCGACATCGACAGCGCATGGTGAGGAATTGCTCTCGCTATCGCCAAGCGCCTTGTGCGAACGAGTGGCCGCAGCGGGAGGACATGTGCTGGGTGAGCTGGAACTGATCACCCCGCCGACGGCATTTCCGCTGCGCCTGATGCGGGCACCGCGCACGGTATTGCCGCGCCTGGCGCTGGTTGGCGATGCGGCGCATACGTTACACCCGCTGTCGGGGCACGGCATCAATCTCGGCT
>JAYTIQ010000211.1:0-14044 GCA_043731705.1 Rugosibacter sp. | reverse complement strand
CTCAGCGCGGTGATTTGCAACTCGCACATGGTGCGTGACGATATTGCACAGCGCTTTGGCATCCCGCTTGAAAAACTGCCCGTGATTTACAACGGGGTCGATCTGGAACATTTTCATCCACGCTTGCGCGCCACACATCGCGCAGCGCTGCGGGCAAAAGTCGGCGCTGGTGAAGCCACTGCGCTACAAGGCGGTCGAGCAAAAAACGCTCTCCTCGCCGTAGCGGATGGTGATACGGTGCCCATCGTGCTTTTTGTGGGTTCCGGCTTTGAACGCAAAGGCCTGCCCACCTTGCTTGATGCGTTTGCGCTTCTGTCCGCATCTTCTGCTCAACTGTGGGTAGTGGGGCATGACAAATCTGCCCTGGCAATGCAAAAAAAAGCTGAGCAACTCGGAATATCGGGGCGTGTTCGCTTTTGGGGGCCGCAAAAAGATGTGCGCCCCTTTTATGGTGCTGCCGACATCTTTGCGCTGCCCACGCTATACGACCCCTTCCCGAATGCAGCGCTCGAAGCCCTGGCCTGTGGATTGCCGGTGGTAACGACCACCAGCTGCGGAACGGCGGAGCTGATTACCAAAGCGAATGGCGCAGTGGTCGCCGCCAATGATGTGGCAGCCCTCGCCGACGCGATCAACACCCTGTGTCTACCCGGATGTGCCGACGCCATGCGCGAAGCCGCACGCGCCAGCGTCAGCGGTCTCGATCTCGCCAGCATGGCGCAGCATTTGACTGCGCTATACGCACAGAGCGCTGACCGATTAGGGAACTTTCGCAAAACGTAATACACGGGAACCAACAAGCGAAGCACATTACACCGGATATTTTCCTATTATCAACGGCCATGCCGTATCACCAACCAACACGCCCGTCCCCTGCGGGGAAAGCACCCTTGGGGTGCCGACTTTTCTGGTTAGCTGCCGAAGGAATCTCATGTCCCATATCGAAGGTCGCTTGACCAAAGTTCTGCTAAGCAAGCCCACCGTAGTCACCCGCGCGGTGCTCTGGAAGATTCACCATAACACGGAGAGAGAGGACATCTGCCTTAAGCTAGGGCGCTACAAGAAGTCGGGACCCGCCCGATATTTGGCCTGTACGTACTTGCAGATCGGCAGCAACTCCTCGATCAACTTCTTCTCGACCTTGGTCGCGCGCATGCGTAGACGTGACGGCCCACTTTCGGCATTGCGTATCTGCTCAAACAGTGCGTACGTCATCGCACAGAACCTCAATCCGTCGATGAGTTCGCCATCGAATTGTGAGAGTGGAGAAATTGACATATGGTTAATTCGAGCCTGGCACCTTTATCCGTGTACAGGAGTTTTTAGTCTGCACCCAGAGAAGTATCGTACGCCGTTCGACTTGCGCTGATCCAGTCCGCGCTTAATCAATTCCGGGGCGATTCGGGAATTCCCGACAGTGCCACCGAGGGCTTTCACAAATTCTGCGTAGGATTTATGCAGGTCAGACTGCTTGATGCGCGCAGCACTATCTCTGATTATGCATTCCGCAAACCATTCGTCTATAACATCCAGCCAAGCCTTGCGCTCTGGTGACATGTCGTCCCAACATGATTCCTGGCCAATATCTTCCGAAGTTCTTAGTCTGAACCCGGAGAAGTATCGCGCACCGTTCGACTTGCGCATATCCAGTCCGCGCTTAATCAATTCCGGGCCGATGCGGGAATTCCCGACAGTACCACCGAGGGCTTTCACAAATTCCGCGTAGGATTTGTACAGGTCAGACTGCTTGATGCGCGCAGCACTATCCCTAACTATGCATTTCGCAAGCCATTCGTCGATATCATAGGTACCCCGCAATGCTTCGAAGCGCGCCTTGCGCTCTGGTAACATGCCGCCATGTCTCCGCCGCTGCGTTTTTAACCACCGCCCAAGCCGATATCCATCTGCTGCCACGTGGTCTTTGGGCACTCTGGCATGGCCCTCGCGATCCACGAAATCCTTCAGATGGCAGAACCCTTCCTCCCACTTGGCGTCATTGGCATCCCAACTCCAGCCGGGTAGTGCCTCCAGGCGCAGCCTGCGTTCGTGTGACATATCGCCCACAAATGTTCGCTGGCGCCCAGTCCATGCCCCAAGTCGATATCCACTCGTCGTCACATAGTCGAGCGACACCCTGGCATGCCCTTCACGTTCCACAAACGCCTCAAGCAACCCAAACCAGAAGCTCCATGATTCCGTGACCCGCTCGACCAGATAGGTGCGGAGTGCGCTGCCAAAAGTTGTGTCGACAGTGCCAGGCAAGTCAATGGCGATTTTTCGCAGTTCATCCGCGCTGACAACCGACCCCGACTTCTTGCCCAGCGCGGTTCGGATCGAATCCAGTTCGCAAGCCAGCACATCGTCGTGCGCTTTCAACGCATTCAGCACATCCCAGATAGGTTTGAAATTGCTGGCCTCTATGGTGCTTGCCGCATCTTCGCCAGCGGCAATGAACACCGGCAAGACGATGGTGCCGGCCTTCTTTTCCGGACTCAGGCGAATCGCGCGGCCGACGGCCTGGATGATGTCCACCTGGCTGCTGCGCGGGTCGATGAACGCCACGCCATCCAGCGAAGGCACATCCACGCCTTCGGACAGGCAGCGCGCGTTGCTCAGCACGCCGCGTTCGTCTGCGCCCAGGGCCTTGAGCTGGTCGAGTTTGATCTTGCGTTTGCTGGCAGGCATGTTGCCGGAGACGAAGTCAGTGCGCAGGGTTCCGCTGGGGCGATGTTCATCGCCGATCCATTCCATGATCTGCCGAACGTCGGAGGCAAAGGCTTCGGCGCGATTGACGCGACTGTGAAAGCTGATGACACGCTTGAGGTCGTAGTCCTTGATGGCTTTGAGCAGGCCGATCTGGGCGGCGAGCGATTCGCTGTCCGTTTCGATGCCGGTGCCGGTGCTGACCAGTTCGCGGTTGGCGATCCACTGCGCGATGGTGGGGTCGTCCACACCGATGATGACGACGCGGTAATCGGTAAGCAGTTTCTGCTCTATGGCTTTGCCAAACGGCAGGGCATACAGCACTTCGCCAAACAGCGCGGCGTTGTCCATGCCGACCACTTCGACACCCCGGTCCTCGGCGGCTTTATGGACGGTGCTGGAGTAGGTGCGCGGGGTGGCGGTGGCGAATAAGCGCTTGGCGCTGCGTATCTGGGCGTTGTCCAGAACGGCAGTGAAGTCGCCGCCGACCTTGCCCGCGCAACGGTGGGCTTCGTCCGCCACGACCAGATCAAACGCCGGGATGGCTGTGTCGGCCTGGGCGGCGGCGATGACGGAGGAGGATTGGTAGGTGGAGAAAACCACGCGATTGCCCGCGCCGCAGAGAAAGCGTTTTACCTCGTCGGCATCCGACGTGACGGGAAAAGCGAGGTCAGCCACGCTGTGCATGGCTTCGTCGCTTCCCTTGGTGCCGACGGTTTGATCGGAGCAGACGCACAGCACTTCAAACGGAGTGGCGGCGGCGAATGTCCATTCGCGCAGCAGTTGGAGAGCAGCCCCAATGACGGCACCAGTACCAGGGTACGTTGTGCGGCGAGCTGTTCCTTGATCCAAAGCGTGACGTAAGTCTTGCCCGTGCCGCAGGCCATGATGAGCTGGCCACGGTCGGCGGTTTTCAGCCCATGCACCACAGCGGTTCTGGCATCAACCTGGTGGTCGCGGGGTACGGGGCGAGCTTTGCGTTTGGCTTGCGGAAGTGCGGCAAAGTTGGCGGGATAGTCCAGCGCGGCACGCTCGAAGTCGGAAAGCAGAAAACGTACGACGGGTTTTTCCTGTGCGTCGCAGACCTGCTTTGCGTTGCCACCGATGCGGTCGGTGGTGGCAATCAGCAGGCGATGCTGGATTCCTGGCCGGTTCGATTCGCTGAGGAATTTATCTACATTGTGTTTGGTGATGTCGTGGTCAGGGGAGTAGCACTTGGCTTGCACCGCCCAGTGTTCGCCATTCTTGTGGCGGAACACCAGATCAATGCCGCAGTCGGCGCCCCAGCGATCCGGGTATTCGTGCCATAGCCACACCTGGTCGACTTGCGTCGACCACTCTGGATCGGCCTTCAAGAACCATTTGACGAAATACTCAAACTGCCTGCCCCGCGTAAGGGGATCGGCATCGAGGCTTTGGTAGAAGTCGGAGAACTGGCCGAGCATTTGATTTGAACCTGGCACGTCAAAGCCCAGTACTGACAGCCATAAATTTCATCCAGCCGATTCGTCAGGCGGCGTGGTGGACGTCGGCACACCCCAACCTTTGAACACCGATTTTTGCATTTTGCCCAGCACATCAATTTCGACGTCTGAACAGGGCGCAGCACGGCAGGCCAGCACAATGCCACGCGCTTCTTCTTCTGCGCTCACGTGGGCTCGGCTCATCAATCCGGTTTTTTCCCATTCGCCTGCCACCACGGCGACTTTGCAAATACCGCACCCGCCATTCAGGCAACCGATCGGTATGCCACGCCGCCCCAGCCGCGCCATGCCTTGCAACATGCTCTCACTGGGCATGCAGTCATACACTTCATTGGTCTGCGTGAGCTTGACGCGATAGCGTTGATCCGACACCTGTGCCGGATCAACGCTATCCACCTCCTCGGGTGTGGATGTTTCTTGTGTTGTCATTGTTTTGTTCTTGACGTGGTCAAAACAACCAAAATGTGAAGGATAGAATATAAGCGTTATTTATGGAACAACACTCCGAGGCAATGAGGAAAAGACATGGAATGTACCGTACGGTGGCACGAGGGAATGAGCTTTATTGCCGAGACAGGCAGTGGGCATTTAGTGGCGATGGATGGCGCGCCGGACGCCGGCGGGCGCAACCTGGCACCACGCCCGATGGAATTGCTGCTGGCCGGCATCGGTGGCTGCACGGCCTTTGATGTGGTGCTGATTTTGCAACGTGGGCGGCATGCGGTGAGCGGCTGCACGGTAAAGCTTGAAGCCGAGCGCGCCGACACCGACCCCAAAGTATTCACGCGCATCAATCTGCACTTTACAGTGACAGGCAAAGCCTTAAAACCCGAAGCCGTTGAACGCGCGCTGAAACTTTCGGCAGAAAAATACTGCTCCGCTTCTATCATGCTGGAAAAAACTGCCGCAATTACGCACAGCTTTGAGTTGGTAGAAGCGTAATTTTGCCAACCTGAAAATCAAATGTAATAGGCGGTTTTCGTCATCACCCTGGATGAAAGTTTCATGGCCATCTTGACGGGCAACGGCAGTTCGCGCGCGCCTTGCTCAACGGCCATTTGCGCGTGATTGATTTCATCTGATTTCATTTGCTCCAGCACCACCCAGGATTTTTGATCTTGCGGTGACAGCTGCGCCTTGTGGCTTTCAAGGTGGCTTTCAACCTGCCGCTCGGTTTCGGCAAGAAAACCCAGGTTCCAGGCGTCGCCCAGTTTGCCTGCGATCAATCCCAGGCTCAGTGAGCCGATATACCATAATGGATTGAGCAGGCTTTTTCTGCCACCCAGCTCGGCAATGCGCCGCTCTGTCCAGTTCAGATGCTCGGTTTCTTCTTGCGCGGCCCGGGCCAGGGCGCGCTTGACTTCGGGCTGGCGTGAGGTGAGTGCCTGCCCCTGATACAGAGCCTGCGCACAAATTTCACCACAGTGATTAATGCGCATCAACGCGGCAGCATGGCGCTTTTCAGCATCGCTCAAATCCGCTTCGGGCAAGTCTTCCCCCGGCATCGGACGGCTGGTGGGAGCGGGCGCAAACAGCGTGCGCAATACTTTGTCGAGCTCGGGAATCAGACGGTCGATCATGCTAGAACTCATATGCAATGAACCCTCATTTGAAGTCAGGATACTTGCCTAGCCGCAAGGCGCGGCGACCTTCCTCTGCCGTGGCAATGGGATTGCCGTCGGGACAAAACAATTCTCGGCTTAGCGCCGCATGGTAGCGATTCACCGGCTTGTTCTCAATGGGCCGCCACTCGCTGATGCGCGCGGTGCGCCATTGCCCATCCGTGCTACCCGTGGCATAAAGTTTCCAGGTGCGTTTTTCGCATCGGATACCCTCAAAGCTGACATTTTCTGCCCCGCCTGCTGTGCGCACGACCAAAACATAACGCACAACACCATCGCTCCCTACGACGAGCGAACTACTGTCGATGAAGTAATGATTGGTTGCCACGGCACTGACATAAAACTCGCGCAGGTTTTCAGGCTTTGGCACTGCGGGCAGCGTGGCGTCCAGCTCCTTCCACTCAACGGCTTCTTCTGGCACGTATTCAATGCCAGAATCCACGTCGAGCCCGTAGCCACTTTTCCTGGCAGCCTGCGTGACGGTGCTGACCACGCATAAAGCGCCGATCAAACACAGAAGAGAATATTTGCGGCGCGTATTCATCATGAATTAGTTACGAGGCTTGGTCCGTCAAGGGTGGGTTTTCGGATGCGCCCGTGTTTTTTTGCTCAGGTGCTGGGCTGGGCTGGGCTGATTGATTGATTGATGATGATTTGTTGCCGTACCCACGAAACAAAATGTGTGAGAGTTCATTCAAGGCCGCCTCATACACCCCGCGCTTGAATTCAATCACACTATCCAGCGGGATCCAGTATGAACTCCAGCGCCAGGCGTCAAACTCCGGCCGCTCGCTGGCGCGCAAGTGCACATCACAATCCCGGCCTGTCAGCCGCAACAGAAACCAGATCTGCTTCTGGCCGCGATAGTGACTCCGTCCTTCGCGGCGAACCCAGTGCTGTGGCACCTCATAACGCAACCAGCTGCGGGTACGGCCAATAATCCGCACATGTTCCGGCTTTAAGCCAACCTCTTCGTACAGCTCCCGAAACATCGCCTGTTCAGGGGTTTCGCCTTTATCAATGCCCCCCTGCGGAAACTGCCAGAAGTGCTCACGAATACGCTTGCCCCAAAAAACCTCATTACGCTGATTGGTCAAGATGATGCCGACGTTTGGGCGATACCCTTCACGATCGAGCATGACAAGATTCCAATAATTGACTGGTGTGTATTCTTTCACAATCGGGGCGCGCTGGAAAGCCGTCCATGTCACTCACCCCGCCGACATCTAGGCATCTGGCGGGTAAAATAGTCTTCTTGTCATTTTTAGCCTGTCATTATTCATCTTATGCGCGCCAGCCAGTTTTTCATTGCCACTCTCAAAGAAGCCCCCTCCGACGCCGAGATCATCAGCCACCAACTCATGCTGCGCGCAGGACTGATCCGGCGTCTAGCCGGGGGAATCTATAGCTGGATGCCGATGGGTTTGCGCGTGCTACGCAAGGTGGAAGCCATTGTGAGGGAAGAGATGAACCACGCTGGCGCGATCGAGTTGCTGATGCCCGCTGTGCAGCCCTTCGAACTGTGGGAAGAATCCGGCCGCGGCCCGCAATATGGCCCCGAGCTGTTGCGCTTCAAGGATCGCCACCAGCGTGATTTTGTCATCGGCCCAACGCACGAAGAAGTGATTACCGACATCGTGCGCCGCGAGGTGAAAAGCTATCGCCAGTTACCACGCAATTTTTATCAGATTCAAACCAAGTTCCGCGACGAAATCCGGCCGCGATTTGGCGTCATGCGCGGGCGGGAATTCCTGATGAAGGATGCCTATTCCTTTCACACCTCGTTTGCTGATCTGCAACGCGAATACGGCGTCATGCATGATGCTTACACCCGCATTTTCACCCGCCTTGGCCTGAAGTTCCGCGCTGTGGCGGCAGATACCGGCTCGATTGGCGGCACTGGCTCGCACGAATTTCATGTGCTGGCCGATTCCGGCGAAGATGCGATCGCCTTTTGCCCGACGTCGGACTACGCGGCGAATGTGGAACTGGCTGAGGCGATAGCGCCCGGAAAAGTCGGCGATGGTGATACGGCGACAATAGAGAAATTCGAGAAAAAAGCGACGCCAGGCAAGACCAAGTGCGCCGACGTCGCCGAGTTTCTTGGTGTGCCGCTCACGCAAATGGTCAAGGCCGTTGCCGTGATGACTGGCCCCGTTAAGGAAGCAGGCCAGTTCGTCCTGCTGCTGCTACGTGGCGACCATGACCTGAACGAAATCAAAGCGCAAAAGCAAATTGGTGAATTCCGTTTTGCACGTGATGAAGAAATCGTTGCCGCACTTGGCTGCAAACCCGGTTACATCGGCCCGGTAGGGTTTAACGGCCGGATCGTGGCCGACCGCACGGTGGCCGCGATGAGCAACTTTGTCTGCGGCGCGAATAGCGAAGGCGACCATCTGACCGGCACAAACTTTGGCCGCGACCTGCCATTGCCGGCGGAAATCGCCGATATTCGTAATGTTGTCGCCGGCGACCCGTCACCCGATGGCAAAGGCATACTTGAATTGTGTCGCGGCATCGAAGTCGGGCATATTTTCCAGTTGCGCACCAAATATGCCGAGGCGCTCAAATGCACGTTTCTTAACGAGCAGGGCAAGGATCAGGTCATGGAAATGGGCTGTTACGGCATTGGCGTCTCGCGCATTGTCGGCGCGGCGATTGAGCAAGGGCATGACGAACGCGGCATTGTTTTTCCGCAAAACATCGCGCCGTTCAGCGTGGTCATCGTGCCTATGGCCTACGCCAAATCGGCAATGGTCAAAGCTGCGGCGGATGCGCTTTACGCTCAACTCACCGCCGAAGGCGTCGACGTGCTACTGGATGATCGCGACGAGCGGCCCGGCTTCATGTTTGCCGATTGGGAACTCATCGGCGTGCCGCATCGCATTGTCGTCGGCGAACGCGGTTTAAAAGAGGGCAAGCTCGAATACAAGGGGCGCACCGATAGCGAGGCAGCGTTGGTCGCAATGAATGAGATGGTCGCGTTTTTGCACCGGAAATTGTGCGCCTGATCCCTGTTCTGTTACTGTTACTGGCCAGCCGCGTTTGGGCGGGTGCGCAGCAGTATGAACCCCTCGCGGCCAGCGTGCAAGCGGCTTTGCAAGCAACGATTGCCGACCATGCAGCACCCGAACCGCAGTTTCCTTCACTTGAAGAAAAAATCAACTGGCTGACCGAAATGTCGCGGCGGCTGGAACAACGCATGCCGGATCGCGAAGCACGGCTGGATTTCCTCAAGACCGTGTATTACGAAGCCAAGCGCGCCGGGCTGGATCCGCAGATGGTGCTCGGCCTGATTCAGGTGGAGAGCGGTTTCAGGAAATACGCCGTGTCATCCGTTGGCGCACGCGGCTACATGCAGATCATGCCCTTCTGGGTCAAGCTGATCGGCAGCCAGGACAGCAACCTGTTCCACCTGCGCACCAACCTGCGCTTCGGCTGCACGATTTTGCGTCACTACCTCGACATCGAAAACGGCGACCTATACCGCGCGCTAGGCCGCTACAACGGCAGCCTGGGCAAACCCGAGTATCCCAACATAGTGCGTGGCACATGGGAAGGGCGCTGGGGCTGGGGGCCGAGGGTGATGCAGGCTACGCGCTGAAAAGTCGGCGCTGGCGATACGGCGCAAGAGAAGTTTTTCAGCACGTCACCGCATCCCCGGCAACATCCCCTTCATCCCGCGCATCATTTTCTGCATGCCGCCTTTGGAAAACTGCTTCATCATTTTTTGCGTCTGCTCGAACTGATTGAGCAGGCGATTCACTTCCTGCACCGACACGCCCGCACCCGTGGCGATGCGACGCTTGCGCGTGGCCTTGATGATTTCCGGTTTGGTACGCTCTGTCGGCGTCATCGAGTTGATGATGCCTTCCAGACGGTTCATCGATTTATCATTGACTGCGCCGCCGGCTTGCTGCGCGGCCTGGCTTAACTGTGCAGGCAGTTTGTCGAGCAAACCGGCCATACCGCCCATTTTTTTCATCTGCCCGATTTGCTCTTTGAAGTCGTTCAAGTCGAAGCCCTTGCCGGTTTTCATTTTCTTGGCAAACGCTTGCGCTTTGTCGTGATCAACCGTGCGGTGCGCTTCTTCCACCAAACTCAGAATATCGCCCATGCCGAGAATGCGGCTGGCCATGCGTTCGGGATGAAATTCTTCCAAGCCATCGAGCTTTTCGCCTACCCCGGCAAACTTGATCGGTTTGCCGGTGACATGGCGTACCGACAGCGCCGCGCCGCCGCGCGCGTCGCCATCCAGCTTGGTCAGGATAATGCCGGTCAGGGGCAGCGTTTCAGAAAATGTTTTGGCAGTGTTCACGGCGTCCTGGCCGAGCATGGCGTCCACGATAAACAGGGTTTCGATAGGCTTGACCTGCGCATGCAAATCGCGAATCTCGGTCATCATCGCGGCATCAATCGCCAACCGTCCGGCAGTATCGATAAAGAGCACATCGTAAAAATGTCGCTTGGCGTAATCAATGGCGGCCGCAGCAATATCGGCTGGCTTTTGGTCAGGTGTCGAGGGGAAAAAATCGATACCGGCCTGGGCGGATACAGTTTTTAATTGTTCGATGGCAGCGGGGCGATACACGTCGCAACTAACGGTAAGCACCTTTTTCTTTTGCCGCTCTTTGAGCCATTTGCCCAGCTTGGCCGTCGTTGTCGTTTTACCCGCGCCTTGCAGGCCGGCCATAAGGATAATGGCGGGGGGCTGTGTCGCCAGATTCAGGCCGACACTTGCGCCACCCATGAGCTCGGTTAATTCGCGCTGCACAACGCCCACCAGCGCCTGGCCGGGCGTGAGCGAACCGATGACTTCCTGGCCGAGCGACTTTTCTTTTACTTTGGCAATGAAGTCCTTGACTACCGGCAAGGCCACATCGGCCTCAAGCAAGGCCATGCGCACTTCCCTGAGCATGTCTGTAATGTTGTCTTCGGTCAGGCGAGCCTGGCCACGGAGATTTTTAACGACGCGGCCGAAGCGCTGGGTTAGGTTGTCGAGCATGATGGCAATAGAATTAAATGGCTTAGTGTAGACTTCAAGGATGTCTTCAATAGTAATGCATGTGCTGGCTGCTGCGATATATACCGCACTATCTCTCCAATTATGGCGAACGAGTTGGCGTGGCTCGCCCAGCTTGGTGGCAAGCCAGTCAGTGCATGGTTCAGCAGGGCTACCCGGGTTAACTTTAGTCGAGCGAATTAGTTTGCTCGCCGCCTTAGCCGCTCATGCACTCAGTATCCGCATGGCAATTTTTGATGGCACCCTCGATGGTGCTCAAGTGCACTTTGGTTTTGCTATTGCGTTGTCTGTCATGGTGTGGCTGGCCATTGTATTGTTTTGGATTGAAAGTTTTTTCGCGCGGCTCAATGGTTTACTGGCACTGGGCTTGCCTGCCGCAGCGTTAACCAGCTTGTTGCCCGCCTTATTCACCGAACCGCATATTCTGGCCAATGCCAGCTCTCCGGCTCTGCGCTTGCATTTGCTTGCCGCCATGCTGGCTTACAGTCTGTTCACATTGGCCGCGTTGCATGCCTTGCTGATGGCCGTAGCGGAACGCGGGCTACACCGCGGGAAAATCTCACCGTGGCTGGCGAGCCTACCCCCTTTGCTCACCATGGAAGCCATTTTGTTTCGCTTGATCCATATTGCTTTTGTGCTACTGACACTAACCCTGATATCTGGCATATTTTTCTCTGAAGACTTGTTTGGCAAGGCATTGAAGTTTGACCATAAAACAGTGTTTGCTATTATTTCCTGGTTGATTTTCGCCGCCTTGCTTATCGGCCGCCATTTGCGGGGCTGGCGCGGCAAAGTGGCCTTGCGCTGGACACTCGCCGGGTTTGTAGCCTTGCTGCTCGCCTATGTAGGCACCCGGTTTGTGCTCGAAATCATTCTCAACCGCAGCACGTGAATTGCAGCTGATAGCCCGAATCGATGGATGAATTACCCCTTAGCACGCAATTTGTAGCACTTGCCGCATTACTGATTGTGTCCGGCTTTTTTTCCATGGCCGAAACCGTGATGATGGCATCCAACCGCATCCGCTTGCGGCATTTGGCCAAAGAAGGTCACCGTGGCGCACGTTTGGCAATTCAGTTGCTGAACAAAACAGATCAACTGCTCGGCGTGATTTTGCTTGGCAACACGCTCATCAATTCGCTAGCCGCCATGCTCACGGCGAATATTGCTATCGTTGTTTTTGGCGAAGAAAAATGGACGCTTGAAGCGGGTGCGGTTTTTGTCACTTTCTGCTTGCTGGTATTTTCAGAAATCACGCCAAAAGTTGCCGGGGCAATGCATTCAGACTGGCTGGCTATTCGCATCAGCTATGCTTTGACACCGTTATTGCGCATCGCTTATCCCGTTGTATGGTTCGTCAATCTGTTTGTTCGCTCCTTGTTGCGGCTATTGCATTTACAACCCAAAACCAATGCCGACGCACATCATTTATCCGCAGAAGAAATACGAGCGGTAGTGCTTGATTCGAGCCAATTCATCTCCTCACAGCATCGGTCGATTCTGCTGAATCTGTTTGAGCTGGAGCAGGTCACGGTGGCCGATATCATGACACCACGGGGTGAGATTGAAACCATAGATATTGCTCTACCCATTGATGAAATCATGGCGCAGCTTGCGACCAGCTACCACACCCGCGTGATCGTTTCCGAACATGATTCAGCCAATGTCATCGGTGTGCTCCGCATACGCCACTTGCTGAGCGAGGCATTTAAAGGGGAAGTCAATCTGGAAACCCTGCGTGAAAGAATGACGGCACCGTATTTCATTCCAGCAGCGACACCCATCTACACGCAACTTCAGTTCTTCCGCGAAAACCGCCAGCGCCTCGGACTGGTGGTGGATGAATATGGCGAAATTCAAGGTCTGGTTACCCTGGAAGATATAGTGGAAGCACTGGTCGGAAAATTTACCACTCGGCAAGCGGATGTGGGTACGCGATTAACCTGGGATGAAGGGGGTACGGTATTGGTTGATGGGGCCATCAGCTTGCGCGAATTAAATCGTCAGCTTGCACTCGATCTGCCCGTTGACGGCCCGCGTACCCTGAATGGATTGATCGTCGAGCACCTGCAAGACATCCCTGAAGTAGGGGTTGGGGTAAAAGTCAGTGGCATCCCCATGGAAATCATTCAAACCCAAAACCGCAAGGTTAAAATGGTTCGACTTCACTATCCTGAGTAAGAGTGATACTCTTGCCATGATTTATCCAGCGCAATGACAAGCAACTAGACTGAGGGTAAGGGGATGGCGACAACCACCGCGGCGCAAAAAAGGCATATCTCTAAAGATGCCACCTTTCTTTGGGAAGGTAAAAATAAAACCGGCAAAGTTGTCCGTGGTGAACTGAATGCACCCAGTGCAGCAGTAGCGCAAGTCGCTTTGCGCCGACAAGGTATTTCTGTCAGCAAGCTGAAACAGAAAAAAATTGGCTCTGGCGGCAAGGTCACCGACAAAGACATCACGTTATTTACTCGCCAGCTGGCCACGATGGTGAAGTCTGGCGTGCCTCTATTGCAGTCGTTTGATATTGTCGGCAAAGGTACCAACAACCCCGCGCTCGCCAGGCTCTTGATCAACATCAAAACAGATGTGGAAACAGGGTCCAGCCTCGCCACGGCATTTCGCAAATATCCGCTGCATTT
Organism: Rugosibacter sp.; assembly: GCA_043731705.1. Classification (GTDB taxonomy): domain Bacteria; phylum Pseudomonadota; class Gammaproteobacteria; order Burkholderiales; family Rhodocyclaceae; genus Rugosibacter. The sequence continues at coordinate 570 of JAYTIQ010000211.1, read as the reverse complement.
CGATGCGTTGTTTTGCAATCTTGTTGCGGCAGGTGAGCAAGCAGGTATCCTGGACACACTGCTTGACCGACTAGCCAGCTACAAAGAAAAAATACAGGCAATCAAGTCCAAGCTGAAAAGCGCGATGTTCTACCCGACGTCTATTCTGGTGGTTGCTTTCGTCATCACCGCAGTCATCATGATTTTTGTTGTTCCCGCGTTCAAAGGCGTGTTTGCCAGCTTTGGGGGGGATTTGCCGGGCCCAACCCTAGTTGTTATCGCTATTTCTGATGGCTTTGTGGCAAACTGGCATATCATTTTCGGGGCACTGTTTGCCGCCATATACGGCGTCGTATATGTATTTAAACGCTCACGCCCTTTTCAAATAGCCGTGGATAAATATGCACTTAAACTACCCGTCTTTGGTGACCTGATTCGCAAAACCTCTATCGCCCGCTGGACCCGCACTTTATCCACCATGTTTGCCGCCGGTGTGCCGCTTGTTGAGGCACTAGAATCTGTCGGGGGGGCTTCTGGCAACTACGTCTACGCCACCGCTACGCAAGAGATTCAAAACGAAGTGAGCACCGG
>JAYTIQ010000210.1:0-4463 GCA_043731705.1 Rugosibacter sp. | reverse complement strand
CGTATCGCATACGCTGCGATCAGTGTCAGCACCGCCAGACACAGAAAAACATTACGCCAGCCGACGTAAGGCAACAACAGACTAAACGGCGCGCTCGCGGTGATGCCGCCCATGCCGCCGGCCACCATGATGGATGAATTCAACGACGCCTGGCGGGTAGGTGAAAATGATTGCGAAAAAGCCTTGAACGAAGCCATCAAGCACGCCGAAACACCCAGGCCAATCAACCCGCGCGCCAAGGCAAGCTCGGTGAGCGTGTGACCCAGCCCAAAGCCGACGCACCCTATGGCCGCCAGCACCAGCAAAGTCGATTCAACTCGTCGTGGTCCCCAGCGGTCAAGTGCTATGCCCAGCGGCAGTTGTGCCAAGGCAAAACCAATTAAATACGCGCTGGTAAGAAACCCCAGGTCAGCTGCGCCCAGCCCAAGCTCACGGGTTAAATCAGGCGCAATGACGGCATTTACATTGCGTAGCAGATAAGACAGAAAATAGCCGAAAGCGTAAGGCAGAAGAATCGGCAAAATGTAGGCAGTGTTTTTTTTGTTCATACGCAGTAACTGCTGTGATGGCAATGGTTTCGGCTGCGCCGCGCGATAAAGATGTCGGATAAGCTTGATTTCATCTGGATAGAACACATGTAATAGCCCTCATCATACAACCCGTGGAGCCCTTCATGACTGCCTCTCGCCTTGTTGCCTGCCCGCACTGCCACACCTTGAATCGACTGCCCGCTGAACGCATCAGCGCTGACGATACGAGTGGCGTCTGTGGCAAATGCAAACGTCTATTGTTTGCGGGCATACCTGTCACGCTGGATGCAGCCAACTTCGCTGCCCATGCAGAACGTAGTGACTTGCCCCTGCTGGTCGACTTCTGGGCGCCGTGGTGTGGGCCGTGCCGCACCATGGCACCGGCATTTGCCACTGCTGCGCAAAAGCTGGAACCACAGCTGCGTTTGGGCAAAGTGGATACCGAAGCGCAACAAAATCTGGCGGCGCGGTTTGGTATTCGCAGCATTCCCACCCTGATCCTCTTCAAACAGGGCCGTGAAGTCGCACAACAAGCCGGCGCCATGACAACAGAGGCCATTAGTCACTGGGCACGTGCGCATCTGTAACATCACTTTGAATGCCGCGTCGCCAAACAGGTAAAATCCGGGTTCTCGCGCCGTATCACCAGCGCCGTCCTACTGGATACCGCTTCGCATAACTTTTTGGAGAATCTGCGTGCAACTTGTCTGTCTCGACCTCGAAGGGGTTCTGGTACCTGAAATCTGGATTGAATTTGCCAAGCGCACCGGCATTAGTGAATTACGCCGCACCACGCGCGATGAGCCTGACTATGACAAGCTGATGACATATCGGCTGGATTTGCTGAAAGCACACAAGCTGGGCCTGCCGGATATTCAAAAAGTCATTGCCGAAATGGGACCGATGACTGGTGCAAAAGAATTTCTCGATCAGTTACGGCGTGATTTTCAAGTCATCATCTTGTCCGACACATTTTATGAATTCGCCATGCCGCTCATGGCGCAACTGGGCATGCCGACTCTGTTCTGCCACAAGCTCGAAGCAGATGCCACGGGCTTTCTGGTGAATTACCACTTGCGTATGCCGAACCAGAAAAAAGAAGCCGTGCAACGCTTTAAAGAACTGCGCTTTGATGTCATTGCCGCAGGCGATTCTTACAACGACACGGCCATGCTGATCGAAGCCCACGCAGGCATTTTGTTTCATCCCCCGCAAAATGTGATTGATGAATTTCCGCAATTTCCGGTCGCCATGAACTACACCGCATTGCGTACTGAAATTGATTCAGCTGCCACCAGAATTGCTTCGCTCGCCTGATGCACACCCAGCGCTTTTACACACTCAGCGCCTCGTGCCCGGACCAAGTCGGCATCATCGCGCGCGTTACTGGTTTTATTGCTGAACACCAAGGCTGGATTCTTGAGTCCAGCTTTCATGCCGATGCGATTGATGGCCGTTATTTCATTCGCATCGAAGTCAAGGCCAACTCGCTCCCTTTTCCGCTTGAGGAATTTCGTCAGCGCTTTACACCCATCGCAACCGATCTACGCATGGACTGGCGCATCAACGATTCTGCCGTCAAAAAACGCGTAGTGATCATGGTCAGCAAACAAGAACATTGCTTATATGATTTGCTTGCCCGCTGGCAAGCAAATGAATTAAATATCGATATTGCTTGCGTGATTTCAAACCATGACACCTTCAAAGGCTTTGTGGAATGGCATGACATTCCGTTTCATCACGTACCCGTCACGCCAGACAATAAAACCGCGGCGTATGCCGAGGTGCATCGCCTATTTGATGAAGCCCAAGGCGACACCATGGTGCTTGCGCGTTACATGCAGATTCTCTCACCCGAGCTATGCGCCGCATATGCTGGGCGCATCATCAATATTCACCACAGCTTTTTGCCTTCCTTCGTCGGCGCCAAACCTTATCATCAAGCCTATACGCGCGGTGTGAAACTCATTGGCGCCACCTGCCACTACGTCACCGAAGCGCTCGACCAAGGGCCGATCATCGAGCAAGATGTCATCCGCATTGACCATTCTGATTCGGTCGAAGACATGGTGCGTTATGGCAAGGACATCGAAAAAACCGTGCTCGCGCGCGGCCTGCGCTACCACCTGGAAGACCGCGTGCTGGTACATGGCAACAAGACGGTGGTTTTTCGCTAAGTTGTGATTGGCTTTTTGCAAAGACAACCGGCGATGCCATTTTCTCAACTCCTTTTTGGCCACGACAGGGCGGCTCATACAGCCCTTCTACAGCTCAAAATGATCAGCCACTGTGGCCGCAGCAGTTGCTGATAAACCTCACACTGCCAATTTCCTGCGGCCTCAGTGATACTAATGTCACTCCCGCGGTTCACCCTGGTCGTTAACGGTAACGGTAGAACCGGGAGGGGCGGTCATCTGTACGCGATGCTCCTGGCCACGGAAGTTGTAGGTGACATCCCAGAACTCCGGCTTTGCCTGGCTAGGGACACTGTTGCAATGCTGGACATCTCTGGTTGTTGCTGCTTGTCCGTTGGTGCGGCCGACATTGGCACCCACTGCAGCGCCGGCGACCACGCCACCCACTGTTGCAACATCCTTGCCACGCCCGCCGCCAACCTGATGACCGAGAATACCGCCAATCAACGCCCCGGCAATCGCGCCGGGAACATTGGCTTTACTGCGCTCCTCTGCCACCTGCTCTCGCTCGACCCAGCAACGCTGCTCAGGCGGCCCAACGACTGCGCGCACTGAAATAACATCGGCTTCGTACAACCGCTCGTTGCTGCGCCGATGGTAGTTGTAATCAACAGGCGTGGGTGCGTAACGGTTATTATCAATATTTGCATCTCTGCTGAGGGTACGCACTGATGAAATGCGGTTGTTCAATCCCATCGCGCTCAATGACGGATAGTTACCTTCGCGTAACACAACACAGCGGCCACTAAAGCGTGCATCCTCGCAAACCTCCCAACGATTACCGATAACCACGACTGACGAAGCGCGGTCATTGAATCCATAACGCTCGAAGTTGCTGATCCGTTTCTCTGTAGTGAAAGACTCGCCGGAAAAACCTTCACGTTCATAAAAGGTAACCTGTCCGACAGCTTGTGTGGCGATCGCCATACCAGCTACTGTGAGTACATTTCTCAATAAATTCTTCATTTTTCACCTATAAAAATAGCGCACAGTTAAACCCAAACCAGAGGCTGAAAAATGTCGCATGAGTGCTGATCACAGCCACAAGTACGACTCATTACAAGCGTCCGCTCAACAGTAATATCACGAGGATAATTACCACCAAGCCCAAACCTCCGCTGGGGCCGTAACCCCAATTTCGGCTGTGCGGCCAGGCAGGAACAACACCGATCAGCATCAAGACCAGCAAAATCAAAATGATAGTTCCCAAACTCATGATCTTCTCCTCTACTTTGTGATTGAATTGATCATTTCTCTGGCGTAGCTGGTGCCACGATTACCGTGGTGCCGTTGCCTGATTTTCCGGTATCCCCTTTATCGCCCGTAGAACCCGTCGCGCCGGTGTAACCGGTAGCACCGGTATCACCCGTAGAACCTGTTGCTCCGGTATAGCCGGTAGATCCTGCTGTTCCAGGCGCTCCCGAGGCCCCAGTGGGGCCTGCAGGTCCTGGGACGGGGACATTAACTACTGTTGCAGGTGTCACAACCGTCGGCCTATCGCAAGCACTTAGTGCCAACGCCATCAGTGCTGCTGAAAACAAGATTGAATACTTCATGACAATTTCCTCTCAATTGTTAAAGGGGGCCGTACACCTGAAATATTTTGCGGCCCTGTGGAATCACAATGCGACAATACTCGTTATCCGATTGGGGTTCTGTTCGCTATCGCACACAGTTTGTGTTTTTTTCTTGCCCGATATAGTTCATGGCAGCTGATTTTCAGCAGCCGCAAGGGCCG
>JAYTIQ010000209.1:0-13426 GCA_043731705.1 Rugosibacter sp. | reverse complement strand
ATGTCGGATAGCCCCGGATACCACAGCGGCTCATCATGCACGCGATGCCGGTAATGGCAGCGCACCGTGCCGCCATCGCGTTGCGGGTGATACAGCTCGCGGCGTGGCAGGCCGTAGTCGAGCAGAATCATCGCGCCGCATTCAATGCGCCCGGCAAGCTCAGCCACCCAGGCGCGCACCGCCAGGCTGATTTCGCCGCGATAAGGTGCTGCCACGGGCAAGATTTCTGCGGCGTCGATCAATGTCTGGCTGGCAGGGCGTTCTGCGAGTGTTAACTGTTCGCCGGTGGCGTTTTCGGCAAGCGCCACGCCGCCCTCGAACAAGCCGTTTTCATCCCAGCGCACAGCATGCGTGGGCATGGCGTCCAGCACTTCGTTACCGATCAAGCAGCCGGAGAATTTTTCGGGTAGCGCATCCAGCCATTCCACGCGCTCAAGCAATTGCGGTGCGTGTTGTGCAATGGTTGCGGCCTGGCGCGCATGCAGCTCGCCAGAGAGTTCAAGAATTGCATAGCTTTCAGGCACGCAGCCCAGAGCATCCAGTGCCAATAAAAGGTCCGCCGCCAGGCGTCCGCTGCCTGCGCCTGCTTCAATCACGTAGGGTTGTGAGGCGGCGAGCACTTGCGCCACTTGCCGCGCCAGTGCCTGGCCAAACAGTGGGGTGAGCTCGGGCGCGGTTAAAAAGTCGCCGCCAGATTGCGCATCGCCAAACTTGTGCGCGCCGCCCGCGTAATAGCCCAGGCCAGGGGCATACAGGGCAAGCTCCATGTAACGAGCAAACGACATCCAGCCGTGGGGTTTTATTTCATCTGCTATCAGCGTGGTGAGTGCTGCGCTGGCCGCGCAGGCGTCAGCCGACGGGGCAGGCAGCTGGCTTTTCACGCAGCAGGCTCGCCAACCTGTTCGATTTGCTCTTGCAGCGTCAGCCAGAGCTCTTCGGTGCTGGCAATCTCCGTGGTCAGTTGCGTTTGGCGCTGGGTGAGGGTTTGCAGCAGCGTTTTATCAGCTGCAGTGTATAGCGCTGAATCAGCCAGCCGTGTTTCTAGCGCTGCGAGTTCGGCTTGCCAGCTGGCGAGTTGTTTTTCGAGCTTGTCCGCCTCTTTGACGAGTGGTTGCCGTGTCGCCAGCGCCGAGTTTTCGGGCGAATTGATCGCTGAGGGTTGCCCGGCAGATCTGGCGAATTTTGCTACCGTTTTTTCTGGGGATTTTCCGCCGCTGCGTTTGTCTTTGGAGCGCTCTTCGGCCAGCCATTCGGCATAGTCGTCCAGGTCGCCATCGAATAACGATACCTTGCCGTCGGCTACCAGCCATAGTTCATCGCATGTGGCACGCAGCAAATGACGATCATGCGAAACCAGTACCATGCCCGCATCGGTTTCCTGCAGGGCGATGGTGAGCGCTTCGCGCATTTCCAGATCAAGGTGGTTGGTGGGTTCATCCAGCAACAGTAAATTGGGTGCGGTGCGGATCATCAAGGCCAGCGCCAGACGTGATTTTTCGCCACCGGAAAAGCGACCGCAGGGCGCATCTACCATGTCGCCGCGAAAATCAAAGCTGCCTAGATAGCTACGCAAGTCTTGCTCGCGAGTTTGTTTGCCCATGGCGGATTCTTGATGAATCATGTGCCACAACGGGGATTCGGCAGGTCGCAGTTGTTCCAGCTGATGCTGGGCAAAGTAACCCATTTTCAAGTTACGGCCTTCTTCACGCGTACCTTCCAAGGCTTGAATATCACCCGCCAGCAGTTTCATGAGCGTGGATTTACCCGCGCCGTTGCGCCCGAGCAGGCCAATGCGACTATCGGGGCGCAGGCTGAAGTTCAGATTTTCAAGAATCGGTGCTGTATTTTTATAGCCGATTTTTACGCGATCAATCACCATCAGCGGATCAGAAAAAGCGCTGGGTTCAGGAAAGCTGAAACTGAATGGCGTATCAATGTGTGCGGCGACAATATCGCCCATTTTTTCCAGCATCTTGATGCGGCTTTGCGCCTGTCGGGCTTTGGAAGCCTTGGCGCGAAAACGGTCGATATAGTCTTGCAAGTGGGCGGCCTGGCGGCGCTGTTTTTCGGCCATCGCCATATCATTCGCCAGCCGCTCGGCGCGGGCGCGCTCGCAAGCGGAGTAATTGCCGGTGAACATTTGCATGCGGCAGTTTTCAACGTGCACGATGTGGCTGGTGACTTCATCGAGAAAATCACGGTCATGCGAGATCAAAATCAGCGTACCGGCGTAATTCTTGAGCCAGGTTTCCAGCCACAGGATGGCATCCAGATCGAGGTGATTGGTGGGCTCATCGAGCAGCAGCAAATCAGAGCGGCACATCAGGGCGCGGGCCAGATTTAGCCGCACGCGCCAGCCGCCGGAGAATTCCGCTACCGGACGAATGTAGTCGGCATCGGTAAACCCCAAGCCGTGCATCAAGGCAGCCGCGCGGGAGCGGGCAGCATAGCCGTCAATCTCGCCTAAGCGCGAATGCAAGAGGCCAATTTGCTCACCGGCGTGGTCATCATCCGGGTGTTGTTCTGCGGCGAGCAAGTCTCGTTCAATCTGGCGCAATTCGATATCGCCATCGAGCACAAACTCAAGCGCGGCATCGGGTAGCGCAGGCGTATCTTGCGCCACATGCGCCAACACCCAGCTGGCGGGGCGTTCCAGATCGCCACGGTCGGTATGCAGTTCGCCGCGCAAGAGGGCAAGAAACGACGATTTGCCGCAGCCATTGGCGCCGGTTAAACCCACTTTCCAGCCAGGATGAATTTGCAGGGAAGCGCCTTCAACCAGCGGGTCACCATTGCGCGAAAAACCAAGATTACGAAGCAGAATCACAGGGCAGTTACCAAGAAAGGGAGTACGGCATATAAAGAAACTCAACAACCAATAAAGTTGCCAATAAAGCCCCACATAAAACACGCGGGGGCGCATTTTATGGCGAATCGCCTCCCGCATGGCGATTGTGTTAGCTGGTGTATAGTTAATGCCTGCTGAGTCAGCATAGTCGTCCATTATAAAAACAGGAGAAAAGCATGGCTGCACCCACCATGTATGTTGTCGGCGTTGGCATGATTCCGTTTGTTAAACCGGGTGAGAGCGATCCTTATCCGTTGATGGGCGTGCGCGCCGTGCGCGCGGCCCTGGCTGATGCAGGCCTTGATTACACGGCGATACAGCAAGCCTATGCGGGCTATGTGTATGCGGATTCAACTGCCGGGCAGGCGGTGCTCTATGGTGTTGGCATGACGGGTATTCCGGTCATCAACGTGAATAACAACTGTGCCAGCGGTTCTACCGCGTTGTTCCTCGCACGGCAGGCGGTGGCTAGTGGCGTGGTGGATTGCGCGCTGGCCGTGGGCTTTGAGCAAATGAATCCGGGTGCGCTCAAAGGCGGTGCTTATAGCGATCGACCCAGCCCGTTGGATAGCTTTATTCAAGTGTTGCAAGATCACAACCAGTTTGACGAAGCCGCGCCAAGAACGCCGCAGTTTTTTGCCGCAGCCGGGCGGGCGTATATCAACGAGTTTGGCATTGCACCGGAAACCTTCGGGCGCATTTCGGTCAAATCCCGTTTGCATGCGGCGAATAATCCGTTTGCCGTATTCCGCAAGCCCGTCACGTTGGAAGAAGTGATGGCGTCCCCCAAAATGACCGATCCACTCACGCGTTTGCAATGCTGCCCGCCCACCTGTGGCGCGGCGGCGGCGATTGTTTGCTCACCGGCGTTTGCCAAAAAGCATGGTCTGGATATGCGCGTCTCGATTGCCGGGCAGGCCATGACAACCGACCGGGGGGATGCGTTTAGCGACGACATGCGCAATTTGATTGGCGCCGATATGGCGCACCGCGCGGCTCAAGCGGTGTATGCGGAAGCGGGCATAGGCCCGGAAGACGTGGACGTGGTGGAACTGCACGACTGCTTCACTGTCAATGAATTATTGTCTTATGAAGCGTTGAGCTTGACACCGCGCGGCACGGCGGAAAAATTCATTTTGGATGGCGACAACACCTATGGCGGCAAAGTGGTCACCAATCCTTCCGGCGGCTTGCTCTCCAAAGGTCACCCGTTGGGCGCAACGGGTTTGGCGCAGTGTGCCGAGCTGACCTGGCAGTTGCGCGGCCAGGCCGAGGCACGCCAGGTGGCCGACGCCAAAGTGGCGTTGCAGCATAACCTCGGTTTGGGCGGCGCTTGCGTGGTGACGCTGTATCAACGGCACTAACTTGAAGATAACCTTGGGCAAGAAATTGATTTTATGGATTTGAATTCTTTAGAAACCTTGAACGTAGCGCTGGATGATGGCGTGGCTACTATCACTTTAGCCAGGCCAGAGAGCCGCAATGCCATTAACTCGGCCATGCGCGAAGAGCTCGGGGCCTTGGTGCGCTACATTTTGAACGAGCAATCCATCCGTGCCGTGATTTTGACGGGCGCAGGGGAAACATTCTGCGCAGGCGGTGATCTGCTCGGCATGGAAGGCGTGGATTCCCGCATTATGCGTCAGCGGTTGATGGCAGCACATACCTATTTAACCGAGTTGATGAACCTTGATCGGCCCGTGATTGCAGCGGTGGATGGCACGGCTTATGGCGCTGGTTTTAGCTTGGCCATGGCGGCGGATATTGTTGTGGCATCGAATCGTGCTCGCTTTTGCATGGCCTTCATGCGGGTTGGTTTGTTGCCGGACTATGGGGCGATGTACACCTTGCCGCGCGTCGTGGGTTTGCAGCGTGCCAAAGAGTTGATTTATTCCGCGCGTGAAATCTCGGCCGAAGAAGCGTTAAGATTAGGAATCGCGCTGGAAATACATGCCCCGGAAAATGTTTTGCAACGGGCGACGGCCTTGGCGCATGCCATGAAACATATGTCGCCCACCGCATTTGGTTTCACCAAGCACACATTGAATCAGTCGTATGAAAGTAGCCTGGCAACGATGCTGGGTTTAGAAGCCGCAGCACAAAGCATGGCAATTGCCACGCCTGAATGTACCGAGGCGATTGTTCGGTTTGCAGCCAAACAGGCACCGGTGTATAAATGGCCTAAAAATACGCTCTGAAACTACCTATTTGATTAACCAGGAATCGGAATAAAAAATAATGTCTCATTCATTTACCAGTGATGAAATTGCACAACTCAAAGGTGGCAAGGGCGATACGCTCTATGGCGATGGCGCTTTGGTGGTGCTCAAGGCGCTGCTTGAATCCGGCATCAGCTATTTTGGCGGTTACCCCGGCGCGCCGACGGCTAACTTGCTGGATGCGTTTGCCGATGCGTATGAGCCGATTTTGAAGGATTACGGCTGTTATTTTGAAACCTCGAGTAACGAAATGGCCGCCGCTGCATTGCTTACCGCTTCTGTTTTTGAGCCTGTGCGCGGCGCGGTGACCTGGAAGGTGCTGGGTAACGGCGTTGGCCAGGATGTGGTCGATCACGTCTCGCAACTGGGCGTGAAAGACGGCGCGATGATTATCGTCGGCGAGGATTACGGTGGCTCCAGCACCACGGTGTTGCAGCGTACTTTGCCGTGGGGGCACAAAATTGGCATGCCAGTGATTGACCCGCGCCATGATCAGCAAGTGCTGCATCGCATGGTTAAAGAAGGCATGGATTTATCGCGCGATAGTAATTCCGTCGTGGCGCTGCTTTTAAGGCCACAGCACTCGCATGCCAATGCCGAGATTAACGTCGGCAACAATGTGTTGCCAAAGATCAGCACAGTTAATAAGCTCAAGGAGTTTCGTCGGGATCCGACGATTTTTGCCTTGCCACCGTATTCTTTTCAGCAAGAAGCCAAGCGCTTTGAAGAGCGTTTGCCGACGGCGATGCGGTTAATTGTTGAGCGTAATCTGAACGAATACTTTGGCAACGATCAAGCGAAAATCGGCATCATCACACATGGCACCACATTTAACACTACGCTGCGTTTACTCAGCATCATGGGTTTGGCAGATGAATTTGGCGAGTTAGACCCGCGCATTCATTTGCTACAGTTAAATGTAATTTATCCGCTGAGTGACGAGCAAATCGCAGGCTTCGTCGGTGATAAAACCCATGTATTGTTGGTAGAAGAAGGTCAGCCGGATTTAATGGAAAGCCATATCCGCGCCTTGATCCAGAAAAAAGACATCCGCGTGAAGTTTTTTGGCCATGATTTAGTGCCCAAGTATGGCGAGCTGATTCCCGAAAAGCTTGGCCCGGCATTAGCGCAGTTCATCATGCAGGCGATTCCCGATACAGGCACGGCCCCAGGGGATGCCGTGCAAGGCTTGATTAGCCGTAAACGGCAAGCTTTAAGCATGTTCCCGGCGCCTGTACCCCCACGCTTCCCGACTTTTTGTACCGGCTGTCCTGAGCGGCCTGTGTTCTCGCAGATGAAAATCCAGGAATACAACACGGGCGTGAAAGACTGGCACGGGGGGGACGTGGGTTGCTATGGCATGGCCGGGTTTATTCCGTTCCAGATGTCGGACTCCAACGTGGGCATGGGTGCGGGGCTGGCTGCGGCATCCGCTGTTTCCGCAATGTCTGAGCAGCACAATGTGTCCGTTGTTGGTGATGGCACGCTGTGGCATAGCGCGTTTAATACCTCTGCAGCCAATGCGATCTACAACCGGCAAGACACAACCTACATCGTGCTGGACAACAAATGGACGGCCATGACCGGTGCGCATGAAAACCCCAATGTGGGTAAGTTGATGACCGGTGAGGCCGTGGGCACTGAGATGAGCATTGTGAAAACTTTTGCTGCCATGGGAGTGAAAAAAATAGAAACGGCCAACCCGTACGACTTCCGCGATTTTCAAGCCAAAATCAAGAAAATTCGGCGGGACGCCAAAATTCCGCAAGTGCGCGTGCTGATTTCTGACGCCGAGTGCATGTTGCAAAAGCAACGGCGAGTTAAACCAGAGCGTGAAAAAGCAATTAAAGCGGGTGAGCGGGTAGAGATTGATCGTCTGGGAGTGGATGCTGAAGTGTGTGTGGGAGATCACGCCTGCATGCGCTTTAACGGCTGTCCGTCACTCACGCTCAAAGAAGGTCCGAACAGTTTGCGTACTGCGCCCGTTGCCGCGATTGATACGACCTGTGTGGGTTGCGGGGTCTGTGGCGAGATTACTACGGCAGCGCAACTGTGCCCGTCGTTTTTCAAAGTCACCAAGATCGAAAATGCCGGGTGGCTGGAAAAAATCAAGGCTAGTGTTTCCCGCCTGATGATTGGCCGCCCTGTTGTGCGACCGTCTGTCTGAGAGAGCGTTTTAATGGTTGAATCAGTGTATTTTATGGGTTTAGCATGGAAAGGTGAGATTAGTTATTTTTTGTAGCGATAAATAAAAACAGGAGAGGAGATCATCATGGCTGTATCACGACTGAGTTACCTGAGTATTCGCGCATTGGATTTGGCTGCAAGTGAAAAGCATTACACCGAGGTCATCGGCTTGCGGGTTACTGGAAGAAGCCCTGGGCAGGTGTATCTGCAAGCGCATGAAGCGCAGGATCATCATTGCATTATCTTGAATGCCTCTGACCGTGCAGGGCTTGATCATGTGGGTTTTAAGGTAAATGATCCGAATGATTTGAATGAAGCGGAAGCCGGCGCCAAGGCATGGGGTTTGAAAACCCATCGTGTCGTAGCCGGTACTGTGATGGGACAGGGCGAGGGGCTCGGCATTGAGCTTCCCTCGGGCCATACGTTCAACCTTTTCTATCACTCTGACAAGGTAGGCTATTCGTATGGGATGAAAGACCCGGACATCATTCTGGAAAATTTGAATGGCGTTTGGCCGGTGACACATTTGGACCACACATTGCTCGCAGGAAATGATTGCGACAAAACAGCCAAATTTTTGCAGGAAGTGCTGGACTTCAATCTGACGGAATGCATCCATGGGCCGGATGGCAATCCATTCGCATTCTTTCTGACGGTGAGCAACACAATTCATAACGTGGCATTTGCCCCGGGGCCACCCAACAGCCTGCACCATATTGCTTTCTATGTGAGTGATAGAGCAGATGTAATTCGCCGCGTAGATATGCTCAAGCATCGCAAAGTGGCGACCTTTGATTACGGCATCAGCCGTCACGGAGTGGCAGGGGTGACGACGGTTTATTTTCATGATCCGTCAGGTAATCGCAATGAGTTTCAATGCGGTGTGTATGAAGGTTCGGTCGTGCGCAATAAAATTCCTCCCATTGTTTGGGCAGGTGAAAATATTCCACGTGGAGTTTTTTATTACGAAAGCGCTGTGCTTGCCAACTTCTTTGAAGTGGTGACTTAAGTTGCGATTCCACCATTTTCATTTGTCGATCTCACACTTTGGAGGATGTACAGGATGGCTTTGATTCGTAGAGGCATACATCGCCTGGGTTATGCCCGGATTGCGGTGAAAGATTCACGTTTGCTGAAAACGCGCGAGTTTTACACGCGCGAGATGGGTCTGTTGGAAACCGGCATTGAGCCTAATCGGGTGATGTTTCGTTGCTGGCACGAACCCTATAAATTTTCATTCGTAGTGGACCAGAGCGATAAACCGGGGCTGGTTGAAATCGGCCTGCATGTGCGAGACGATATTGATCTGGAAAGTTTTCAGCACAAGCTCGTCGCGGCAGGGGTTTCTGTCGATGCGGCAGAGGCTGATAGCGTACTTAAGGGTTTGGGTAAGTCGATTGCTTTTGATGTTCCGGCTGGTCCCCGCATCCGGTTGTTTGCGGATATTCAGCAGTTGGGCTATGTGTCTGGATTTGAAGGTCCCGACTGGGTCGCGCCCAAAGCGATTCGTGGTACAGCGGCGCCACTCAACATTAACCACGTAGCCATTACTTCACCCGATCCGGAACGCTGCAGCGGCTTTTTGACCGAGATGTTGGGATTTCTGACGTCAGAAAAAATCGTCGATGAAAAAGGTAAAACTATTTCAGCGTTGTTGTTCCGCATGGCGAAAAATGTAGGCGGACAGGAAATTGCGATCTACCCTGGCTCGGAAGTGAGACTTCATCATATTGCCTTCACCAAAGAAGATTCTTCAGACATCATGTCCGATGGGTATTTCTTGAGAAGTGATGGGGTAGAGCTGGATTTGTTGGGCCCGTTGCGCCAGCCCTATGGCAACACCTTTTCGGTGCACTTTTTCGACTACTGCGGTGTGCGGCTGGAGCTCTGCGCGGTAGGACGCATGACGGAAGTACACCCGGAAATTCAGCCTGTGGTGTGGTCAACATCCAATTTGCGAGAAGCGCTTTCTTATTACGATGAAGCGTTGGTGCCTGAAGAATTTTTTATGCCTTGTCTTTAAGTTGGCAAGATCTAAACCACTAACCAATATGAGGCTTGCGGTGGTGCCCTGTTTTTTCTGCCTCGCCGTATTGCCAGCGCCGACTTTTTAATTTTTCTGGAGTTGAAATGAACCTTGTCAAAATTATCGCCGGTCCTGACGGCAAATCAGTTTTTCAGGACACTCCCATCACTTTGACCGATAAAGGCAAGTTTGGGCGTTTTTCTGATCTGCAAGTAGTGCCCGGTTTCATGTTTCGTGAATCCAGTGCCGATTACGCCTCGGGTTGGCACGTTGTGCCTAATCCCGTGTATCTGATTTTTCTCGGAGGTCAGGTTGAAATTACTGTCGGTACAGGTGAGAAGCGCGTGTTTGGTGCCGGGTCGGTGGTCTATGCCGAAGACATGACCGGCGAAGGGCACAGCACGCGCTCTGTTTCCAGTGATCCGGTGCAATCCATTCTGGTGAACTTACCGGCAAACTAACCAATTTTTTTAGACGCTTACTTTTATGGAAATCAAAGATCACGCATTTGTCATTACAGGTGCCAGTTCGGGGCTGGGCGCGGCAACTGCACGCATGCTGGTAGCACAAGGCGGCCGAGTGCTGCTGGCGGATGTTAATCCGCAAGGCGAACAGCTGGCCACCGAACTGGGCAGTAACGCACGATTTGTTGTCACGGATGTGACGGATCCCACGAGTGCGCAAGCAGCGATTGACGCTTGCCTGGCGACATTCGGCAACCTGCGCGGGCTGGTGAATTGCGCAGGCATTGCCCCTGGCGAAAAAGTCGTGGGTAAAGAGGGCGCGCATTCGCTGGATACTTTCGCGCGGGCGATCAATATCAATCTGCTCGGTACCTTTAACATGTTGCGCCTGGCTGCAACCGCGATGACAGCCCAGTCACCCCTGGCCGAGAATGAGCGCGGGGTGATTGTCAATACAGCCTCGATAGCCGCGTTTGAAGGCCAGATTGGACAAGCAGCTTATTCCGCATCTAAAGGTGGCGTGGTAGCAATGACGCTACCCATAGCACGGGAGCTCGCGCGCCATGGCATTCGCGTCATGGTGATTGCACCGGGTGTGTTCGAGACGCCCATGCTGATGGGGTTGCCTGAAAATGTGCGTGAAGCCTTGGGGCAATCGGTGCCTTATCCGCCCCGCCTGGGACGCCCTGCAGAGTTCGCCGGTCTGGTGCAGCACATCATTGGCAACCTCATGCTCAACGGCGAAGTCATTCGACTGGATGGCGCTATTCGCGTACAGCCGCGTTGATGCGCTGTAAAAACTCAAGGAACAGAAATGGCAAACGACATGGCAAGCAATGTGGTCAATAATGATCCGGTAGTTATCCTCGGCGTTGCAAGAACGCCGATTGGCTCTTTTCAAGGCAAGCTCGCCGGGCTCACCGCGCCTGAGCTGGGTGCCGTAGCGATTCGTGAAGCAGTCAAGCGCGCAGGGATATCGCCTGAATCGGTGGATGAGGTGCTGTTCGGCACGTGTTTGTTTGCCGGGCAAAAGCAGGCACCCGCGCGACAAGCTGCCTTAAGTGGTGGGCTGCCAGGTTCTGCCGGATGCACCACACTCACCAAAATGTGCGGCTCGGCCATGAAGGCCGTGATGCTGGGGCATGATGTGTTGCTGGCAGGCAGTTCCAGCATGGTGGTAGCAGGCGGCATGGAATCCATGAGCAATGCGCCTTACATGCTGCCACGTGCGCGCACAGGCTATCGTCTAGGTCACCAGAAAGTGCTGGATCACATGCTCACCGATGGTCTGGAAGATGCCGTCGAAGGCCGGCTCATGGGCGACTTTGCCTGCGCTTGGGCTGAACAAAATACCTTTACCCGCGAGGAGCAGGAT
Organism: Rugosibacter sp.; assembly: GCA_043731705.1. GTDB lineage: Bacteria > Pseudomonadota > Gammaproteobacteria > Burkholderiales > Rhodocyclaceae > Rugosibacter. The sequence continues at coordinate 2,307 of JAYTIQ010000209.1, read as the reverse complement.
CGCTACGCAACGGAGTCAACACAGCGTGCAAAATTAGCCAACACTGATGGCAGTTTCGATTGGGAAATTGCGCCTGTTACCATCAAAGGCCGAGCTGGCGAGACAATGATGGACAAGGATGAAACGCCGTTTGCAGTCAATGTCGAAAAAATTCCCACATTGAAACCGGCGTTTCGCCCCAATGGCACCATTACGCCAGCGAATGCGAGCTCGATTTCTGACGGTGCTGCTGCGCTGGTGCTCACACGGCAATCGACAGCAACGCAGCAAGGCTTAAAACCGCTGGCGCGCATTGTGGGTCACGCAACCTATGCAGCAGATATGGCCTCGTTTCCCGGTGCGCCTGTTCATGCCATTAAAAAGCTGTTTGCCAAAACGGGCTGGACAACGCAGGACGTTGATCTGTTTGAGGTGAATGAAGCGTTTGCTGTGGTGGCGCTTGGCGCCATGCGGGCACTGGATATTCAGCATGAAAAAATGAATGTGCATGGTGGCGCCTGTGCGTTGGGTCACCCCGTGGGCTCAACAGGCGCGCGCATCATGGTGACCTTGATTGGCGCTTTGCAGAAGCGCGGCTTAAAACGGGGTGTGGCCAGTCTTTGCATTGGCGGCGGTGAGGCCACCGCGATTGCCATCGAACTTTTATAAAGAACATCGTCATGAAAAAAACGGATAAAGCGGCACATGTGTTGATTGGTGGCGGCATGCATTTTGAAGAGTTCACTTTGGGCTATCGTTTCAGAACACGTGGCCGCACGGTGACAGAAGCCGACTTGGTGAATTTTGTTAACCTGGCCTGGTTTACCGAAGAGCTCTTTACCAACACCGAAGATCGCGAGGGCATGCTGCTCAAAGGCCGCGTAGTGCCCGGTGCGCTGGTCTATTCGTTTGCCGAAGGCTTGCTGATGCCTTCCATGCAGGACACCGGCATGGCTTTTTTGGGTGCCGAGATCAAGATTCCGGCATCCACCTGTGTGGGCGATACGATCCATGTGGAATGCGAAGTGATCATGGTTCGCCCGAGCTCAAAACCGGGGCGAGGCGTGGTGCAGACCATGAATCAAGTGGTTAATCAAAAGGGCGACGTGGTGCTGACCTATAACCCCACACGGTTGATCAAGGCAAAATCCTGATTTTTATTTGTCCGAAAAAATAAGCGATGCATATCAAAAATAAATTCTTTATCAATGGCGAGTGGGTTACCCCTCATGCGACAGCTACCATTGATGTTTTCAACCCGGCAACGGATGAACCATTAGGCGTGATACCGGACGCGGATGCGGCGGATGTCAACCGTGCTGTTGTCGCAGCGCGAGATGCACAAGCCGCGTGGAGTGCAACATTGCCAGCAGTGCGTGCTGACTTTATCGAGCGTATTTGCGCAGGCTTGAAAGCGCGCACTGAGGAGCTGACCGATCTGATTGCTGCAGATATTGGCATGCCACGCAAAATGGGCCGCCGCATGCAGGTGGGTTTGCCGATCCAGATTCTTGAAGTGTGCGCTCGCCATGCACGTGAATTCAGTTTTGAAGAGCGCGTTGGAAACTCTTTAGTGCTGCGAGAGCCCGTCGGTGTGGCGGCTTGCATTACGCCGTGGAATTATCCGTTATTCCAGATTGCCACCAAGCTTGGGCCCGCCCTTGCCACGGGGTGCACTGTGGTGTGGAAGCCCTCTGAAGTCGCCCCGCTGGCGGCGTTTGTGCTGGCTGAAATTATTCAAGAGGCGGGTTTGCCGCCGGGTGTTTTTAATTTGATTACGGGCTATGGCCCAACCGCTGGCGAAGCACTCGTGACACACCCCGATGTCAATTTAATTTCCATGACGGGTTCTACCCGCGCCGGGGCACGCATTGGCGCGCTGGCAGCTGAACGCATGAAACGCGTGACACTGGAATTGGGTGGCAAATCCGCTGCGGTGGTATTGGATGATGCTGATCTTGAAGCGGCAGTGCGCGCAACGGTGAATTCCTGTTTTCTGAACTCTGGCCAAACCTGCTTGGCACTCACGCGCCTGATTGTGCCAGAGGCGCGATATGCTGAAGCGGCAAAGAGAGCCACCGAAGTGGCGGCTCGCTTTACGGTGGGCGACCCTATGGGAGAAACCGCAAAGTTGGGTCCTTTGGTGTCTGCCGCGCAGCGTGATCGCGTGGTGAGCATGATTCATAAAGGCATCGAGCAAGGTGCCGAGCTGTTGTGCGGCGGCCCGGATCGCCCAGCGGGATTTGATCGTGGCTGCTTTGTTCAGCCCACAGTATTCGGCCGTGTTGCGCCCGATAGCGTGATTGCCCAGGAAGAAATTTTCGGCCC
>JAYTIQ010000208.1:0-3664 GCA_043731705.1 Rugosibacter sp. | reverse complement strand
GATACGCGCATCGCGAAAGTGCTGCGCAGCACCTGTCTCTTCAATAAAGCCCATGCCACCATGAATCTGCACACCGAGCGACGTCACCTCATTACCCGTTTCAGTCAGCCAGGCTTTCACCACAGGAATCATCAAATCCACAAACGCCTGTTGGCGAATACGCTCATCGGCATCAGGATGCCTCATGGCTGAATCCAGTGCCGAAGCCACCACATACGCCACGGCACGCATGGCTTCATTTTGCGCGCGCATGAGCAGCAGCATGCGTCGGATATCCGGGTGATTGATGATCGGCACACTACCTGCAGAGCCTTCAATGGCGGGGCTCTGCACTCGTTCACGGGCAAAACCAAGCGCCTGCTGATACGCACGCTCGCCGAGCGCTAGGCCTTCTAACCCGACAGCATAACGCGCCGCATTCATCATCACGAACATGTATTTCAGGCCGTCGTTTTCGTTGCCGACCAAAGTGCCGACCGCGCCACCATTGTCGCCATAGGCCATCACGCACGTTGGGCTGGCATGAATACCGAGCTTATGCTCTATCGACACACTATAGACATCATTACGCGCGCCCAGCGTGCCATCCACATTCACCACAAACTTAGGCACCACAAACAGCGAGATGCCTTTGACGCCAGCGGGCGCATCGGGCGTACGGGCGAGCACGAGATGTATCGTGTTCTCGGCCATGTCGTGATCGCCATAGGTGATAAATATCTTCTGCCCGAACAGCTTGTAGGTGCCATCCCCCTGTGGCACAGCACGCATGCGCACGGCCGCCAGATCAGACCCTGCTTGAGACTCCGTCAGATTCATGGTGCCCGTCCATTGGCCGGAAATCATGTGATGCAGATAGGTCGCTTTTTGTTCTTCGCTACCATACAGATCAAGCGCTTCGATGCCGCCCATAGTCAGCATGGGACATAATGAAAAAGACATATTGGCCGACTGCCACATCTCCTGCACCACAGCAGAAACCACTTTGGGCAAGTCCTGCCCGCCGAATTCCGGATTGCCTGATAACGCATTCCATCCGTTCTCGACAAACTGGGCGTAGGCCTCTTTAAACCCTTTTGGCATGGTGACTGCTTTATCAGCCCACTGCGCGCCTTCTTGATCGCCCGTGAAATTAAGCGGCGACAAAACGTCCCGGGTAAATTTTCCGGACTCTTCAAGAATGGCCTCGATCACGTCCGGCGTTGCTTCGGCATATCCCGGCAAAGCACTGACCTGTGCCATTCCAGCCAATTCGGTCAGCACGAACTGCATGTCTTTCAAGGGGGCGTTATAGTCGCTCATGTCGGCAAAACCTCAGCAAGGGGAACAAATGACAATGAATTACAGTGCGGCAACCAATTCCGGCACGGCCTGAAAGAGATCTGCCACCAAGCCATAATCGGCCACTTGAAAAATCGGCGCATCGGGGTCTTTGTTAATCGCCACGATCACTTTGGAATCTTTCATGCCAGCAAGATGCTGAATAGCGCCGGACATGCCAATCGCGATATATAGTTGTGGCGCGACAATTTTTCCGGTCTGCCCCACCTGATAATCATTTGACACAAAACCAGCATCCACCGCCGCACGTGATGCGCCCAATGCCGCACCGAGCTTGTCGGCCAAGGGTTCCAGCACCTTGTGATAGTTTTCGCTACTACCCAACCCGCGGCCGCCAGAGACAATGATTTTCGCCGCAGCAAGTTCCGGTCGCGCCGACTTGGTCAGCTCGCGACTAACCAGTTTGGCTTGCCCAAGATCAGGGCTGGCCTGAATGGGTTCAATGACGGCGCTGCCACCACTTGCCTCTACTGCATCGAATCCGGTTGTACGGACAGTAATCACTTTGATCGAGTCAACGCTTTTCACTGTCGCTAGTGCATTGCCTGCATAAATCGGGCGAACAAAAGTGTCAGCATCAACCACCGCAATGATGTCCGAAATTTGCGCTACATCCAGCAAAGCAGCAACGCGCGGCAAAGTGTTTTTACCGTTGCTCGTCGCAGCAGCCAGAATATGGGTGTGGTCACCAGCTTGTGCCACAATCAGCGCTGCCAGATTTTCAGCCGTCTGATCGCCATAGTGCGCGGCATCGGCCACAAGGACTTTCGCCACACCGGCCACGGCAGCCGCTTGTTGCGCGACATCACCACAGGCAGCACCTGCTACCAGCACATGGATTTCTGTGCCTAACGTCAGGTTGATTTTGGCGGCAGCTGCAATGGCATTACGAGTTGCAACTTTGAGCGTCAGATTGTCGTGCTCAGCGATAACGAGGATACTCATGCGATCACCTTGGCTTCATTTTTGAGTTTGTGTATCAGTTCAGCCACATCAGCCACCTTCACACCGGCTGATCGTGGCGCGGGCTCCATCACTTTGAGCGTCGCAAGCCGGGGGGTGACGTCAACACCTAATGCCTCAGGCTTGATGACATCCAGCGGCTTTTTTTTGGCCTTCATGATGTTGGGCAAAGTGGCATAACGCGGCTCATTCAGCCGCAAATCAGTCGTCACAATGGCAGGCAAAGTCAGTGCCAGTGTTTCTGACCCGCCATCCACTTCGCGCGTCACTGTCACAGAACCTGCAGCCGCATCCACCACCACTTTGGAGGCGAATGTTGCTTGCGACCAACCCATTAATGCTGCCAGCATCTGCCCGGTTTGATTGGCATCATCGTCAATGGCCTGTTTGCCCAGAATAATCAGCTGCGGGAGTTCGTTAAGTGCGATCGCCTTGAGTAGCTTGGCAACTGCCAGTGGCTGCAATTCCACATCGGTTTCAACCAGAATGCCCCGGTCAGCGCCCAGGGCCATCGCCGTGCGCAAGGTTTCCTGACACGCAGTGACACCACAAGAAATGGCGACCACTTCGGTAGCTACACCCGCTTCTTTCAAACGTAACGCCTCTTCAATGGCAATTTCGTCAAAAGGATTCATGGCCATTTTGACATTCGCCAGATCAACGCCGGTGTTATCCGCCTTGACACGCACTTTAATGTTGAAGTCAATTACACGCTTGACCGGGACGAGAATTTTCAAGTCAATCTCCTAGGCTGAATAAAAATTTATTGTTCACTCGATGGGCGAACTAGCCGTAGATTTTAGCCCATCGCTTGCCTTCATTGGGAACCATCCATCTTGCGCCGCTCACAGACAAAGAAAATCGCCGGATGCTACAGGACATAAAGCCTGTAGCATCCGGCGATTCTTCAGCTTTACCTCGACTGCGTAACGCTGTAACGCTATTTAAGCGAGCGCTTTCAATACCGCATCATAATTAGGTTCGTCGCCGATTTCAGCCACTAGCTCGCTATGAATGACTTGATCATTGGCATCAAGAACCACAATGGCACGCGTTGTCAAACCCGCCAGAGGGCCTTCGGCCAAACCAACGCCCCAGGCTGCCAGAAATTCAGGGTGGCGGAAGGTAGATAAATGCGCGACATTCGTGATTCCTTCCATATCGCAAAAACGCTTGGCGGCAAACGGCAGATCGGCTGACACGGCCAGAATTGCCGTATTCGGCATCTTGGCAGCCAGCTCATTGAACTTGCGCGTAGATGTGGCGCAGGTTGGCGTATCAAGGCTAGGCACGATATTCAACACTTTGCGCTTACCGGCAAAATCTTTCAGCGACACATCGGCAAGAGCGCCGCTGGTCA
>JAYTIQ010000207.1:0-21391 GCA_043731705.1 Rugosibacter sp. | reverse complement strand
GACATCGCCGCCGGGGGGCAGGGTGCCCCTTTAGTCCCCGCTTTTCATGCCGAAGTTTTTAGCTCGCCTACTCAACATCGCGTGATTTTAAACATCGGTGGCTTTGCTAATTTAACCGATCTCAATCCTGCAAGCCCGGTTCGAGGCTTTGACTGTGGGCCTGGCAATGTATTGATAGATGCATGGATTGATGCCATACAAGGCATTCAATACGACAAAGGAGGCCATTGGGCGAGTAAGGGAGTGATTTCCACGGCCCTTCTTGAGAGGTTGATGGCAGATAAGTTTTTTCATTCACCACCACCCAAAAGCTGCGGGCGAGATGGTTTTAACATGTCTTGGCTTTCTCAATTCCTGAGCGGAAATGAACGGCCAGAGGATGTTCAAGCTACTTTAGCGGAACTTACGGCACTTACATCAGCGCAAGCCGTCCTTCAGTGGTGCGGTCTTCCAGATGAAGTTTTCGTCTGTGGTGGCGGCGTTCATAACACCATGTTAATGGCCCGCCTACAGCATCACCTCCCGAGTTGCCGTATCACCAGCACCGACTTTCTAGGGCAACCACCCGACTGGGTCGAAGCAGTCGCTTTTGCCTGGCTAGCATGGCGTACTACTATAAGGTGCGCAGGAAACTTACCCGCTGTTACCGGGGCCCGTGGGCCACGCATTCTTGGCGCAATCTATCCCGCCTAAGATTTAATTCGACTCGCTAGTTCGCCATGCACTAGCGCCGGGCAGATAGCCTATCTGCCCGATACACCGACTAAAGTGAAAATGAAGACCCGCAACCACATGTACTGGTTGCATTGGGGTTCTTGATCACAAACTGCGAACCTTCCAGCCCTTCGCTGTAATCAATTTCAGCCCCCACTAAATATTGATAACTCATCGGATCAATAAGAAGTGTCACGCCATCTTTATTCAGCGCGGTATCATCGTCATTAACAACCTCATCGAAGGTAAACCCGTATTGAAACCCTGAACAACCGCCACCAGAGACAAAAACACGCAACTTCAACTCTGGATTGCCTTCCTCATTAATCAACTCTTTGACTTTTTTCGCCGCATTATCCGTAAAGTTAAATGGCGCGGGCATTTCTGTCACTGCATTCATGGTGTTCTCCTATAAAACATATGCCAAGAATAGCATATGCGTGCATAGTTAATAAATTCAAGTAGCTCTATTTCGCCCCTAAAGCCAGTTTTAATTCAACCGTATTACCAATCAACTCCTGATGAGTGGCGGCCTTGCACAATAGCACCAACATGAATTTCAATCATCACATAGCCAACATCACCAATGACTCACGCTTTTGGTTGAAGTTCCACAAAATCAGTAACCATCACTGGACCAGTGATGGTTCCATTAGTCACTAACCGGGAGACAACCTCTCCTTCAACATGTGTTTGTTCACTGACAACTAGCATTGCTGCCTAGCCCGGTGTCGCGCAAATACTTCCTTTAACTGTGCCCTCTATCCATAATCCACTTGTAAAAACAAAGCCTTCCGTAATAGTTGGTTGTTCCTGCACCAATTATCGTATCAATACGCGCTAAGGTGTTTCATCGTTTTTTACCAAACATAACCCATTGTTATCCCCTTGCATTGAGCTAAATCAATTTATTTATCCAACATCATGGCGTTGTTACAAAACAACAATCTAACTCGCCTTGAGAACGCTATTTTATATAAGTCGTGCCTCGATTCCCTTAAGTGCAGTACCTCCTGGCAAAATAAACTGGTCATCGAGACGGCGAAAGCATTGAAAACTGATCGACTGACTGCTCTGTGGCTCTTCTGTACTAGGCAGGTTTAACTTGAAGCTGGCTCATCACTACTGCATACCAGCTCCATCTCCACTCCACTTAGGTTTTCAAACACTGTCAAATCAGCTTTTAATCTGAATATCTCTTCTGCTATCTGATTAATTTTGAAGGCTAACTGTTATTACGGTGTTACCTCAATTCTCGATTTAATTTTATTTGAAACAGAAGCCAAGCTTCCAACCGCGTTATCTGCTCTTGCAATTGATTTACTTTATGATTGATTGCGCCTTGATAGAATCCGGCGAATTGACGTCCAGCACCATACCCCCTAACCACGGTCAACGCCGTCAAAGAAGGCAAAATAGTCGATGCAACACGCCATCGTAGTGGCCAATGCGTCTTTATTGCTACTTGATGGGCCGTAATCCCAGGATGGGTAGCCGTCTTCGTGTCCTTACGGCAATACGGCAATATGCGACAGACCTGCGCATTCGTCAAATCCAAACATGATATTCATATTTTGTACTGCTTGACCTGCAGCGCCTTTGACGAGGTTATCGATGACCGAAAGCACGACGAGCACATTCCCTCCTTGTGGGCGATGAATTGCAATCCGACAAAGATTTGCTGCGCGTACAGACCGTGTTTCCGGATGTGAGTTTGGTGGCAACACATCAACGAAAGGCTCCCCAGCATAACGGCCTTCAAACAACTGCTGGAAATCAACTTCACGGGTAATTCGCGCATACAGTGTTGCATGAATCCCTCGAATCATGGGTGTTAAGTGAGGAACAAAAGTGAGCCCAATAGCCGCACCGGGTGACCCAGATGCCGCACGCGCAAGGCCTTGCTGAATTTCAGGCAAATGACGGTGCCCAGAAACACCATAAGCTTTAAAGTTATCTGCCGCCTCAGAAAATAGCGACGACGTTTCAGCTTTGCGGCCGGCACCAGAAACACCCGATTTGACATCAGCAATCAAGGAGGACAATTCGACACATCCGGATTCAACTAAAGGTAAAAATCCTAGTTGCGTTGCGGTTGGGTAACAACCAGGATTTGCAACCAGTCTGGCTTGCCGAATAGCCGATCGATTCACTTCAGGCAGCCCATAGACTGCCTCTGCAACCAAATCAGGGCTAGCGTGTTTCATGCCATACCATTTCTCCCATTCAGCAATATTTTGAATGCGAAAATCCGCTGCCAGATCAATCACCCTAACACCGGCATTGAGCAACTGCGCAGCCTGTTGCATGGCGATCCCATTGGGCGTGGCAAAGAAAACTAAGTCACAAGCTACCAGTGGCGCATCCTTCGGATCACTAAACTTCAGATCAACTGAGCCACGCAGGCTAGGAAACATTTCTGCTACAGGAGAGCCCGCTTCACCTCGCGAAGTAATTGCCAACAACTCAACCTCTGGATGCTGCACAAGCAACCGCAAAAGTTCAACCCCTGTGTAACCTGTACCACCCACAATACCGACCTTGATCATACTTGGCTCCCAAAATTCATAAAAGAAGAATGGTAACTCGTAAGCAAACTAGCAGAAACAAAAAAGCCGCCCGAAGGCGGCTTTTCCGATTCCAGGAAGCTTAACGCTTCGAGAACTGCTTACGGCGGCGCGCTTTGCGGAAACCAACCTTTTTCCGCTCAACTTCACGAGCGTCGCGGGTAACAAACCCAGCATTAGACAGAGCAGGCTTAAGGGTTGCATCATACTCAATCAAAGCACGTGTAATACCATGTCGCACCGCACCGGCTTGACCAGACTCACCACCACCGGTGACATTCACCAGAATGTCGAAAGTCGTCGCATGCTGCGTCAGCTCAAGTGGCTGACGAACAACCATACGGCCTGTTTCACGGGAAAAAAATACATCGACCGGCTTATCATTTACGACAAACTTGCCACTTCCAGCACGGAGAAAAACGCGCGCAATAGCTGTCTTTCGACGACCAGTACCATAATATTGAGTAACTGCCATAGGGGACTCCTTGATTTTCCAGGGCTTAAATAATATCAAGCAACTTAGGTTGTTGCGCGGTATGCGGGTGTTCTGCCCCCGCATAACATTTCATTTTCTTCAGCATGGCGTAGCCTAACGGGCCTTTGGGTAGCATACCTTTGACAGCTTTTTCAAGCACGCGGTCAGGGAAACGTTGCTGTAGCTTATTGAAGTTTGTTTCATATATTCCGCCCGGATACCCGGTATGCCGAAAATATTTTTTATCCTGCGCCTTATTACCCGTCACGCGAAGCTTCTCAACATTGACGACAACAATATAGTCACCCGTATCAACGTGAGGGGTATAAATTGCCTTGTGCTTGCCACGCAAGCGGCGTGCGATCTCAGCGGCTAAGCGGCCGAGCACCTTATCCGCCGCATCAACGACGAACCAGTCATGCTGCACCTCATGCGGTTTGGCAGAAAATGTTTTCATTCTTTTCCCTTACTTGCTCTTTACTTGCATTAATAAGCCAGCGAGCACTCTATGGGTTTAACCCAAAAACAAGCGCTTTACGGACAGCCATGTATTCTAATCAATCCACAGCGGAAGTGTCAAACGAGTTTTATCTAAAGTACAGATCGCACAGACTCTTCCCGCTCAATTGCTAGCTGGCACAACGCCGGGATCTCAACGTTTATTTTCAGAATACCTTGTAGGATCAACCAAATGAGCGGAAGAAAAGCCTTCTTTTCTTAGCCGACAGGCATCACATACACCGCATGCGCGTCCGTCTTCGTCCGCCTGGTAACACGATACGGTCAGCCCATAATCAACTCCTAACTGCATGCCTGTATTAATAATTTGCGCTTTACTCATAGAAATCAGCGGGGCATGAACCGTGAATACAGCACCATCATCTACCGCCGCTTTGGTCGCCAAATTAGCCAATGCTTCAAATGCCCGAATAAACTCAGGACGACAGTCGGGATAACCAGAGTAATCAATTGCATTAACCCCAACGAAAATATTACGAGAACCTAAAACCTCAGCCCACGCCAATGCAAGCGAAAGCATGATGGTGTTGCGCGCCGGAACATAGGTAATGGGCACACCAGGCTGCACGCCAGCGATAGGCACAGCAATCGAAGCATCCGTCAACGCCGACCCCCCCAGCTGCCCCAAATCTAGCTTGAGCACTCGATGTGCTGCGGCGCCTAAAGTCTTTGCCACACGAGCCGCAGCAAGCAACTCTGAGCTGCTGCGTTGCCCATAGTCAAGCGACAAACAATGGCATGTGAAACCTTGCTGCCTAGCCAATGCCAGCACCGTTGCCGAGTCCAAGCCACCGGAAAGAAGAATAACTGCATTTTTCATGGGCGCAATCTTAACAAAGGAGCACGGTTATAGCTGCTCTATAATTCACAATCTTTTTATTTAGCCCTTAAGCAATGACCAAAAAAGTGTTCATACGTACCTTCGGCTGCCAGATGAATGAATATGATTCCGCCAAAATGGCAGATGTTCTCGCGGGAACAGAAGGTTCCATTCGAACGGACACCCCTGAAGATGCGGATATTTTGCTCTTTAATACCTGCTCAGTGCGCGAAAGGGCACAAGAGAAAGTATTTCACGATCTAGGCCGCATCCAGCATCTGAAAAAACTCAATCCAAATCTCATTATTGGCGTGGGAGGCTGTGTCGCCAGCCAGGAAGGGGAGACGATTGTCAAGCGCGCGCCGTATGTTGATGTTGTCTTTGGGCCACAAACCCTGCATCGTCTGCCACAAATGATCGCTACACGTCGCGCAACGGGAATGCCACAAGTTGATATCTCGTTCCCCGAAATTGAAAAATTTGATCGCTTGCCTGCGGCCAAGACCAACGGAGCCTCTGCTTTGGTTTCGATCATGGAAGGCTGCTCGAAATACTGCACCTTTTGTGTTGTGCCTTACACTCGGGGAGAGGAAATTTCGCGGCCATTTGCCGATGTATTAGCAGAAATCTCCAATCTCGTTGCTCAAGGTGTCAGCGAGATCACGTTGCTAGGGCAAAATGTTAATGCGTACCGTGGACCCATGAATGATGGAGATATTGCCGACTTGGCGTTTCTTATTGAAACCATCGCTGAAATTGACAAGCTTCAGCGCATTCGCTTCACCACATCGCATCCCCGCGAAGTCACGCAGCGTTTAATTGATGTTTACCGCACCGTACCCAAACTTGTATCCCATTTGCATTTACCCGTCCAATCAGGATCAGACCGCATACTGTCAGCAATGAAGCGGGGGTACACCGCACTGGAATATAAATCACTGGTGCGGAAATTAAAGTCTGCACGCCCTAACCTGTCGCTCTCATCCGATTTCATCGTCGGCTTCCCTGGAGAAACCGATGAAGACTTTGATAAAACAATGCAACTTGTTGAGGAGCTTAACTTCGACAACAGCTTCTCCTTTCTGTACAGCGCACGTCCGGGAACACCAGCCGCTGGAATGAGCGATCTCACGCCTCCAGATATAAAAGCAAATCGACTGAAATGCCTGCAAGAAAAAATCGTGCTGCAGGGTATGGCGCAAAGCGAGGCAATGGTTGGCAGTGTGCAGCGGATTCTGGTAGAAAGACACGCTCGCAAAGATGCTCGAGAACTCGCGGGGCGCACTGAAAATAATCGTGTCGTTAATTTCGCTGGCGATGACCGCTTTTTAGGGCAACTGATTGATGTCCGCATCACTGCAACCTGCCCGAACAGCCTGCGCGGTGAAATGATCATCTAGGCAAAACATTGCTAGCCAGTCTCGGCGGGCCAGATTGCCGTGTTAATCACCGTATCCCCAGCGCCGACTTTTTGTGATCATTGCAAAATAGCCCAAACTTGGCATACCCGCCTTCTTCCGTTGAAGGCGGGACCCTGAGCTAGCCTGCATATGCGCTAACATGTAGCCAACCGAAAGAAAAAGCCCGTTTCTGATCAAGTCAGAAACGGGCTTTAAATATTTTCAGAACTCAAAATGACAGCTCTGATAATACTTTGACTGTCTATCAGACGGTCGGCATCTCAAACAACAAACATTAAGCGCGCTGAATGTTTGAAGCTTGCTTGCCTTTAGGTCCTTGGACCACGTCGAAAGACACTTTGTCGCCTTCTTTCAGCGACTTGAATCCTGCCATATTGATAGCGGAGAAATGAGCGAAAAGGTCTTCGCTGCCATCATCAGGGGTAATAAAGCCAAAACCTTTGGCGTCGTTGAACCATTTTACTGTACCAGTTGCCATGTAACTATTCCTTAATCAAAACGAACAAATCGGCCACCGCTGCGGGCTACAAGAGAAACCGCACCCCGGCCGGGGCATGCTTAACACTTAAGTTCAAAAGCGCTGAAAGAATTTTGCAAGACTTTAAGCAAAACATAAGCTAAACACGGTGTGCGTTTTACCTGCTAAATTTATCCGCGTCAACAACTATTTACGCTTTACCTTGCCCACTCCCGCTCGTATCCCATCCCTTAACATGCAAAATCTCTTGAATTACACTTTTTATCCCCCATATAAACCCTGCTTTTTATTGAGTTGAAACCCGCATAATTAACATTAGAATGTGCTTATGGTTACACGTAGAGAAACTGGTACAGGGGGAGACGCCGCACTTGCCCCAGAAAAAAGTAAAGCAAGCTTACCGCCGATGTACAAGGTATTGCTGCTGAATGATGATTTCACGCCAATGGATTTCGTCGTGATGGTTCTGGAAAAATTTTTTAATTTATCGCGCGAACAAGCAATGCAAGTTATGTTGAAGGTGCATCGTGAAGGAAAAGGTGTTTGCGGCGTTTATCCTATGGATATTGCCGCAACTAAAGTTGAACTGGTTAGTGTATTTGCACGTCAACACCAGCACCCGCTGGCCTGCGTTATGGAGGAAAACTGATGATTGCCCAGGAACTTGAAGTTAGCTTGCATATGGCCTTCGTGGATGCGCGCCAGAAGCGCCACGAATTCATTACGGTAGAGCATTTGCTGCTAGCCCTGCTTGATAACCCATCTGCCGCTGAAGTTTTGCGTGCGTGCGCCGTTGATATGGAGGGATTGCGCAAAGAGCTAACCGCCTTTATTAGCGACCATACGCCCACGGTTAGTGGCACTGATGAAATTGACACGCAGCCTACGCTGGGGTTTCAACGAGTTATTCAACGCGCTATTTTGCATGTGCAGTCATCCGGCAAAAAAGAGGTGACGGGTGCCAATGTGCTCGTTGCGATATTTGGCGAAAAAGATTCGCACGCGGTGTACTTTCTCCAGCGGCAGAATATTTCGCGCCTTGATGTTGTGAACTTTATATCACACGGCATTGCAAAGGTTCCGCCACCTCATAGCAAAGATGAAACGACTGAAACTGAAGCAGAATCACAGGAAAAAGCAGGGGCGCTTGAAAGTTTTGCACAAAACCTGAATCAGCAAGCGCTGATTGGCAAAATAGATCCGTTGATCGGGCGAGACAAAGAACTCGAACGCGTCATCCAAACACTTTGTCGGCGGCGTAAAAACAACCCTCTTCTCGTTGGCGAGGCAGGGGTTGGCAAAACGGCTATTGCGGAAGGCCTTGCCCGGCGCATCACTGAAGGCCGTGTGCCGGATATTCTTGCCAATGCCATTGTTTACTCACTCGACATGGGCTCCCTTTTAGCGGGAACAAAATATCGGGGTGACTTTGAGCAACGCTTGAAGGCTGTGCTGAAGCAATTGGCAGACACACCCAATTCGATTTTATTCATTGATGAAATTCATACGTTAATCGGCGCTGGCGCTGCCTCCGGCGGGACACTTGATGCATCCAATCTACTCAAGCCAGCGCTATCTTCTGGTGCACTCAAATGTATTGGCGCAACCACTTATAACGAATATCGCGGTGTATTCGAGAAAGATCACGCGCTATCCCGTCGCTTCCAGAAGGTCGATGTCAATGAGCCCTCGGTTGATGAAACCATCTCCATTCTGCGTGGCCTTAAGTCGCGCTTTGAAGAGCATCACAGCGTTAAGTATTCGTCTGCTGCCATCTCCAGTGCAGCCGAACTATCTGCCAAATATATTAATGATCGGCATCTACCCGATAAAGCCATTGACGTGATTGATGAAGCGGGCGCTGCGCAACGTATTTTGCCGAAATCGAAACAAAAAAAGCTGATTGGCAAAACCGAAATCGAAGAGATTGTCGCAAAAATTGCGCGGATTCCGCCAAAACACGTCTCGTCAGATGATCGCTCGGCACTGAAAAATCTTGACCGTGATCTGATGAATATGGTCTATGGCCAAAACGCGGCAATTGACGCGTTGGTTAGAGCGATCAAAATGTCTCGCTCCGGTCTGGGCGACCCACAAAAGCCCATCGGAAGCTTTCTTTTCTCTGGCCCTACAGGTGTGGGCAAAACCGAAGTAGCCAGGCAACTGGCTTACTGCATGGGCATTGACCTCATACGTTTTGATATGTCCGAATATATGGAACGTCATGCCGTCAGCCGCCTCATAGGTGCCCCGCCGGGCTATGTTGGATTTGATCAAGGCGGTTTACTCACTGAAGCCATCACGAAAAAGCCGCATGCCGTGCTCTTGCTGGATGAAATAGAAAAAGCACATCCTGAGATTTTCAATATCTTGCTGCAAGTCATGGATCATGGCTCGTTAACGGACAACAATGGCCGCAAGGCGGACTTCCGCAATGTGATTATTGTCATGACCACTAACGCTGGGGCAGAGTCTTTACAAAAAACCAGTATCGGCTTTACAACAAATAAAGCGCAGGGTGATGAAATGGTTGATATCAAGCGCATGTTCACGCCAGAATTCCGTAATCGGCTGGACGCCATCATTTCCTTCCGCGCCTTGGATGCACAGATTATCCTGCGTGTCGTTGATAAATTCCTCATGCAGCTGGAAGGTCAGTTACACGAGAAAAAAGTCGAGGCCATTTTTACGGATGCCCTTCGTGCATGGCTGGGTGAAAAAGGCTTTGACCCCTTGATGGGTGCCCGCCCCATGGCTCGGCTGATTCAAGACACGATCCGTTCCGCTTTAGCGGATGAATTGTTGTTCGGCCGCTTGATCCATGGCGGCCGAGTAATTATTGATCTTGACGAAAATGAGAAAGTCAAACTGACATTTGAAGATGCGCAAACCAACCCACCGATTCCATCATCTACTGTCGGTTAAATAATCGCTCCATCATCGCCCCCTAAAAAACTCGGCGCCTCACCAGCGCCGAGTTTTTTAGTTTATGCCACGCACTTTACTGCTTTAACTCGACACCTTGCAGATGATATTGCCGTAGCCATTGCTTAAAAAGCTAGTATTTATCCATTCCAAAATAGCGCGTGGCGGAAACTACAACTGATACTTCCATATAACTATATAAAACAATAAGTTAATAAATTTCCAACTGGATCAAGACAAAATTATTTAATTATTTAACAACTCTTATATAAGACAATTGACATAAGATTATTTTTGTTTAATAATTCGGCTGCAATCTTATCTACCTCCACCCACATACCTCTCTTTTAAGGAATGAAAATGACTAATCGCAAAGAAGCCGCTGCCGCCCTGGCAAAAGACTGGGCAGAAAATCCTCGCTGGAAAGGTATTAAAAGGGGCTACTCGGCTGAAGATGTCGTTCGCCTGCGTGGCTCATTTCCCATTGAGCACACCTTGGCGCATCGAGGGGCCGAAAAGTTATGGGATTTATTGCACAGTCAGCCCTATGTCAATTGTCTCGGCGCGCTCACGGGTGGTCAGGCAATGCAACAAGTCAAAGCGGGCATTAAAGCTATTTATCTCAGCGGCTGGCAAGTTGCAGCAGACAATAACAGCTACGCATCCATGTATCCAGATCAATCACTTTATCCCGTTGACTCTGTGCCTAAAGTTGTCGAGAGAATCAATAACTCATTCCGCCGTGCGGATGAAATCCAATATGCAAAAGGGATAGAAGCAGGTGATAAAAGTTACATCGACTACTTTGCCCCTATCGTTGCCGATGCTGAAGCCGGATTTGGAGGCGTATTGAATGCTTTTGAATTGATGAAAGCAATGATCGCAGCTGGTGCAAGTGGCGTCCATTGGGAAGATCAACTGGCTTCGGTCAAAAAATGCGGCCATATGGGCGGCAAAGTGCTTGTGCCAACCAAAGAAGCGGTACAGAAATTAATTGCCGCACGCATGGCAGCTGACGTATGCGGTGTACCCACACTGGTCATTGCTCGAACAGACGCTGAAGCGGCCGATCTTTTGACATCCAATTACGATGAAAATGACATGGCCTTTTGCACTGGAGAGCGGACAAGTGAAGGTTTCTACAAGACACGTAGTGGCATAGATCAAGCCATATCCCGCGCAATCGCCTATGCGCCCTATGCTGATCTAGTCTGGTGTGAAACAGGGACCCCTGACTTAAACTTTGCGCGTCAGTTTGCTGACGCCGTGCATGCCAAACATCCCGGGAAAATGCTGGCATACAACTGCTCACCCTCGTTCAACTGGAAAAAGAATCTTGACGATGCCACTATCGCCAAATTTCAGCGCGAACTAGGCGCCATGGGCTACAAGTATCAATTCATCACCCTCGCCGGCATTCATTCTATGTGGTACAACATGTTTGACTTGGCGCAAGATTATGTCGCACGTGGCATGACGGCCTATGTTGAAAAAGTACAAGAACCGGAATTTTCAGCACGTGACCGTGGGTACAGCTTTGTCTCTCATCAGCAAGAAGTGGGCACCGGATACTTCGATGATGTCACGACGGTTATTCAAGGTGGCACCTCTTCCGTTACCGCGCTAACAGGATCCACTGAAGAAGCGCAGTTTCACTAAAACTTCCGCAGTAGCCTTCGATCTCTGGTTACTGCGGAATTACCACTGCCATTAATAATCGCAAGGAATCACCCTATGAGCCAAATAACAACACTCCCGCAAGGTGTTCAAGTCACTGCCCCCATTACTACCGACTTCTCGCAAATCCTTACTCACGATGCACTTGAGCTTATTGCCAAGCTTCATCGCACCTTCGAGCCGCAGCGTCAGCGGCTTCTTGCCGCTCGAGTCCAGCGTCAGCAGCGTATTGACGCGGGCGAAATGCCGGACTTTCTGCTAGAAACCAAACACATTCGTGAGGGTGACTGGAAAATTGCTCCGCTACCCAAAGCGCTCGAGCGTCGCCGCACAGAAATCACCGGGCCCGTTGAGGCCAAGATGATTATCAACGCCTTTAATTCAGGTGCTGATAGTTATATGGCGGATTTCGAAGACTCCAACAGTCCTAAATGGGAAAACCAGATACAGGGACAAATCAACCTGTATAAAGCGATTCGCCATGAGCTGACATTCAAGAACGACGCAGGAAAAGAATACAAACTCAACGACAAAATCGCCACCTTGCAAATTCGGCCACGCGGCTGGCACCTCGACGAAAAACATGTGCTGGTTGATGGGCAGCGCGTATCCGGTGGAGTTTTCGATTTTGCGATGGTGTTCTTTCACAACGCCAAAGAGCAAATAGCACGTGGTGCCGGGCCTTTCTATTATTTACCGAAGATGGAAAGCCATCTCGAAGCCCGGCTATGGAATGACATTTTCATCATGGCTCAACATGAGATTGGCCTGCCGCAAGGGTCAATTAAAGCGACGGTA
This sequence comes from Rugosibacter sp., assembly GCA_043731705.1. GTDB lineage: Bacteria > Pseudomonadota > Gammaproteobacteria > Burkholderiales > Rhodocyclaceae > Rugosibacter. Next base: position 8,997 of record JAYTIQ010000207.1, on the reverse strand, counting down.
CTCATAGAAACCATACTCGCCACCTTCGAGATGGAAGAAATTCTTTATGAGCTGCGTGAGCATAGCGCCGGACTTAATGCAGGCCGCTGGGATTACATCTTTAGCTGCATTAAAAAATTCAAACGCAATACGGATTTCTGTCTTGCCAATCGTGGTGCCATCACGATGGAAGTGCCTTTTATGCGCAGTTACGCCTTAGCTCTGGTAAAGGCCTGCCACAAACGTGGTGCCCCTGCCATCGGCGGCATGAGCGCACTGATCCCGATCAAAAACGACCCCGTCGCGAATGAAAAAGCATTGACAGGAATTCGCCACGATAAAACACGGGATGCGGCAGATGGTTTCGATGGCGGATGGGTCGCGCACCCGGGACTTGTGGCAATTGCGGCAGAGGAATTTCAAAAAGTACTTGGCGACCGACCCAATCAATGGGAAAAACAGCGTGATGAAAACTTTGGCCCGCGCGACTGGCTCAATTTTCAACTCGAGCAACCGATTACCGAAGCCGGTGTGCGCAATAACATCAATGTCGGCATTCATTATTTGGGCAGCTGGCTCACTGGAAATGGTTGCGTGCCGATTCACAACCTCATGGAAGATGCAGCGACTGCTGAAATCAGCCGTTCACAGATATGGCAATGGGTTGTCTCACCCAAAGGCAAACTCGATGATGGGCGTAAAGTGACTGCCGATATGGTGCGCGGGTTCATTGGCGAAGAGCTGACAAAGGTAAAAGCCACGGTAGCGGCAAGTGGTGATGAGACAGTCACCTACGATCAAGCCGCAAAAATTTTCGAGGAAATGTCGCTGGCGGATAACTACCCTGAGTTTCTCACCTTACCGCTATATGAGGCCATGGCTTAAGCTAAAAGCCAGCGCTGACTTCAAAAAGTCGGCGCTGGTGATACGGCGAATAAACGATTTGCAAGGGGCTTTTACGCCTTGCCAGTGCTACCAAATCCACCCGTTCCACGCTCGCTAACCACAAACTCATCCACAATCTTGAAACTCACTTGCACTACAGGCACGATCACCAACTGCGCCAAGCGATCGAGCGGATTAATCGTGAAGGTTTCATGGCCGCGATTCCAGGTTGAAACAAACAATTCACCCTGATAGTCGGAATCAATCAAGCCCACAAGGTTACCCAGCACAATACCGTGCTTATGCCCCAAACCTGAACGGGGCAGAATCACAGCGGCCAGCGTTGGGTCAGCAATATGAATCGCGATGCCTGTCGGTATCAGAATGGTCTCACCGGGGTGTATCTTCATGGCTACATCGATACAAGCGCGCAAATCAACCCCCGCCGAGCCAGGCGTTGCGTAGTGCGGCGCGTAATGGCCGGAAGCATCTTTCAATCGCGCATCCAGTATCTTCAAATCAACTGTTGGCACGGGGGGTTCCACAGGGTTTCCCATCAAGTTTCTCCATCAGAGAGGCTAAATGCGCGACAATGCCTCGCGCCACGATTATTTTTTTAGCGGGCGGCAAGGGATAAGCACCGGTTGCATCGAACAAGGTGACTCGATTAGTCTCACCGCCCAATCCATCTTGCACCAGGTTCCCCACAACGAGCGCAAGATTCTTTGCCTTCCGCTTGGATTCTGCATAAGTTTCCAGGTTTTGACTTTCCGCTGCAAAGCCCACACAAAGTGGCGCATCTGGTCGCGCGGCGATTTCGCCAAGAATATCGCTGGTAGCTTCAAGCACCAAAGTCAACGACTCCCCGCTTTTCTTGATTTTTTCTGTAGATACCACCTTCGGCCGATAATCCGCCACGGCCGCAACACCAATAAATACATTCTGGCCTAGCAAATTTTGTAATACAGCCTCACGCATCTGGGCGCTTGTCTGCACATCCACTCGCTGAACATTTCGTGGCGTAGGCAGTGCCACGGGGCCAGCAATCACCGTCACCGTCGCGCCTGCCTCAGCACATGCCTGTGCAAGCGCAAACCCCATTTTTCCGGAGCTCGAATTCGTTAACCCGCGCACGGGATCAATGGGTTCAAACGTCGGCCCTGCCGTTAACAAAATATGCTTACCTGCCAGTAGCTTAGGCTGCAAAAATGCGTAAAGTTCGTCAAAGATTGCCTCCGCCTCGAGCATACGGCCTTCACCCACTTCGCCACAAGCTTGATCTCCACTGGCGGGGCCAAGAATTTTTACGCCGTCGCGACTCAACAAGGCCATATTCCGTTGCGTGGCCGGGTGCTCCCACATCTGCCGATTCATGGCTGGTGCGACAAGCAATGGGCAATCACGCGCCAGACATAAGGTCGACAATAAATCGTCACAAACACCATGCGCCAATTTAGCCAGAATGTTGGCCGTTGCCGGAACAATCAGCACCGCCGCCGCGCCACGTGTCAGGTCAATATGTGCCATACCATGACTCATACGATCATCCCATAACGACTGCCAAACAGGGCGTCCTGTCAGTGCCTGAAATGTCATGGCACCAACAAATTCACTGCCTGCCTGCGTGAGCACAACGTCAACGGTAGCGCCCACCTTAACCAACAACCGCGAAAGCTCAGCCGCCTTGTAGGCCGCGATTCCCCCGGTGACTCCCAACACGATACGCTTACCCGCAAAAGCATCCATGACATTACAATCTGTGATTAGGCATTGAATAGAGGATTGTAAACCATGGCCATACGTGATTGGCCCGTTGCCGAACGTCCGCGCGAACGATTATTGGCAAAAGGTGCGGCAGCGCTTTCTGATGCTGAACTGCTCGCCATATTTCTGCGCGTGGGCATCCGCGGGAAAAGCGCTGTAGATCTAGCCCGTGACTTATTAGCTCAATTTAATGGCGAACTTGCCGAGTTAGCGGCAGCAAGTACTGCAAGTCTCGCCAAGCTGCCTGGCATTGGCCCGGCAAAGGCTGCTCAGCTTAGTGCCGCGCTTGAATTAGCTCGCCGCTCCCTCATCAATCCTCTCAAGGAGCGCGATGCACTCACATCACCTCAAGCTGTGCGTGACTGGTTGCGTTTGTCCCTGGGCGGGTTACAGCACGAGGTATTTGTCGCCCTATGGCTTGACGCACAAAATCGTCTTATTTCCACCGAGGAGCTTTTTCGCGGCACACTGACCCAGACCAGCGTATACCCTCGTGAAGTGTTGAAACGCGCGCTCGCCAATAATGCCGGTGCCGTCATCTTGGCGCACAACCATCCCTCGGGAGTCACTGAACCGTCACCGGCAGATATAGCACTCACTTCGACGCTAAAACAGGCACTTGCCTTAATTGAGGTTAAAGTACTCGATCATTTCGTCGTCGCATCAGGCACCTCACCACTCTCCTTTGCCGAGCGTGGATTAATCTGAAAATGAGTGCGCATCCAGCGCATTATTTGGTATACTGTCCAGCTTTGCAAAATCAGCACATTCAGGAGCACTAAACATGTCGCGCGTATGCCAAGTGACGGGCAAAGCCCCAATGGTGGGAAATAACGTTTCCCACGCTAACAATAAAACCAAACGCCGCTTTCTGCCCAATCTACATAATCGTCGGTTTTGGGTTGAAGCAGAAAATCGTTTTGTCAGCTTGCGTGTTTCCAACGCAGGGTTGCGTACGATTGATAAAAAAGGCATCGACGTGATTCTCGCCGAGTTACGTGAACGCGGCGAACGCGCCTAATCAGGAGAAAAATCATGGCCAAAGGTGGACGCGAAAAAATTAAATTGGAATCAACAGCAGGCACGGGGCACTTCTATACGACCTCAAAAAACAAGAAAACAACCCCAGGCAAGCTAGAGTTCATTAAGTATGACCCAAAGGTGCGCAAGCACGTGGCTTACAAAGAAGTAAAGTTGAAGTAGAAACAAAAATCTTCTTGAGTTGAGTAGAGCAATAAAAAAGCCCGCCAAAAGCGGGCTTTTTTTTTGGAGAATTTTTTTATGTTATACAGTGTAAGTTCTTAATCTTAAAGAAAACTCTTCCATCTGCCTAATGCCACTTTGCTCCGCACTGGTAATCCAATCTTCCAGCTGCTTAACTAATTGATCGTGCGTGGCAGTTGACCTTCCCCACAAGGCTTCAAGACCTTTGCGCATAGCATAGCCTCGCGCCAGGCGCTCACTTTGCCCCAGCAATGTTGTTAATCTTGCATGTTGAGCAACGGGCAGACTACTTTCATCTTTACCTAACATATGCTTCATCAAACGGCCCTCTTTGGCATCGATGCTCAGTTGAGCAAACTCCTCAGATGCCAAATGGTGCAAGCTCTTTAAGTATTTTGCCAACACATCATACCGGTGTGTGACTACTGCCTGTAACAGATCAAGATCAATAGTCGGCCTTGCCAGATCAAAGCGGGGTGTCGGAGCAATTTTTTTAACTTTTGCTAAACCAACAATCTCAAGCAACCGGATATAGAACCAACCAATATCAAATTCATACCACTTGTTGGATAGCTTTGCCGAAGAAGCAAAAGTATGATGGTTATTGTGCAGCTCTTCGCCGCCAATCAGAATGCCAATTGGAAAAATATTCGTCGATGCATCAGTACAAGCAAAGTTTCGATATCCCCAATAGTGACCTATTCCGTTAATCACCCCGGCGGCCCAAAAGGGAATCCAGATCATTTGAATAACCCAAATCAAACTTCCTATCCAAGTACCAAACAAAACAAGATTGATACCCAGCATGATAAACACGCCCAGCTTATTTAATGGGGTATAGATCACACGCTCAAGCCAGTCATCCGGTGTTCCGTGCCCATAGTGTGCCATGGTTTCAGCATTGCGGGATTCTTTCACATAGAAGAAGACTCCTGTCCATAATACCGGCTGAATACCCAAAATCTGCGGGCTATGTGGATCCTCGACTGTTTCACATTTTGCATGATGTTTCCGATGGATCGCCGCCCACTCTTTGGTAACCATACCTGTTGTTAACCAAAGCCAAAATCGAAAAAAATGGCTGGGTAGCGGCGATAAATCTAGCGCACGGTGCGCTTGGTGTCGATGAAGATAAATCGTGACACCAACAATACTGATATGGGTCAACGCCAAGGTTAAAACAAAATATCCCCACCAAGGCAGCTCAATAATTCCAAAATACATGCAAATGATTCCTTGATAGAAATTTATGGGGGGGCAGACTGATACTTCCAGCATTCTACCTGAGCAAATCAACCACAATTGCTTAGATGAGCGCCCATGAGACGTCTGTAGTACTCATGGAAGTGCTGCATCCCATCTTCCATTGGCGATTGGTAAGGCCCCACCTCGCTTCGACCTTGCTTCATCAAGGCATATCGGCCTCGATCCATGCGTTCGGCAATATCGTCATCTTCTAGCGCTGTTTCCATATAGGCCGCCTGCTCAGCTTGAATGAATTCTGGTTCAAAGAGCGCGATGTCCTCGGGATAGTAAAACTCAACAACATTGAGCGTTTTATTCACATCCTGTGGGATTACCCTGGAAACAACGATTACTTGCGGGTACCACTCCACCATAATATTGGGGTAGTAAGTTAGCCAAATCGCACCACTTTTTGGCAACTCGCCGTTATGGTAATCAAGAACGACTTTATGCCAGCGCTGGTAAATTGCTGAACCCGGCTTTGCAAGTGATTGGATACCCACTTGCTGTACTGAGTACCAATCAGCAAATTGCCAGCTGAGATCATCACACGTAACGAAGCCCCCCAGTCCAGGATGATAGGGAGCAACATGGTAGTCTTCTAAATAAACCTCAATAAACGTCTTCCAGTTGTAGTTACACTCATGCAATTCGACACGATCCAGCCTGTAGCCCGTAAAATCAAACACATTTGTGAATCGCATTCCTGCTAAATCTGCATTGGCAGAACGTGGCCCCTTGAATAACAGACCCTGCCAATTTTCAAGTGATTGTTTTTTCAAGTTTAATTTTGGATTAATGGCAAAATGCGGTGCCCCGACTAACGTACCACCGCAATCGTAAGTCCACCGATGAATAGGGCAAACAATATTTTTTGCATTTCCTGAACCTTCGAGCATGATGGCTTGCCGATGACGGCAGACATTTGACATTTCATACATACCATCGGGCTGACGAATGATCATCCGTCCGTGGTTATTCCATTCTTGTGAGCGATAGTCATTCACGTTTGGTACCATCAACTCATGGCCAACGTAATTTGCGCCCGCCTCAAAAATTACTTTTTGCTCTAATTCGAAAATTTTTTCGTCAAAATACCACTCCACCGGCAATTGCGAAGCACTGGGTGACAAAAGAGGATAGGAGAGAGTGTCAGACATAATTTCCAACCGCCAAGAAAAGTTTACGAGGAAACTGGAAAAACTTGGGGTAGGTCGAAGTAATTTAACAGCAAAAGAAAACCGGCTCAGCGCCGGTTGCCGTATTGTAGCGCGTAACGAATTTGACCGAAAGCTGCGCCTAAGCTATTTTTATAACCCTTTTGTCATCGTCTATCGTCTTTAACTAACATAGCGCCCTCATCATGAAAACTACCCCGAAAAAATCCTCTACGCTGATAGAATCACAATCCTTTGAAGATGCTCTCGCCGAACTAGAAAGTATCATTAGTGCCATGGAAGTTGGTCAGATGCCGCTTCAAGAAACATTAGATGTCTACAAACGTGGAACAATTTTGCTGCGCCAGTGCCAAGAGACCCTCAATGCAGCCGAGCAGCAAATACGTATTTTTGAAGATAACACTCTGCGTCCATTCAAACCAGACACATTTAGTGAACTGGATGACAAATAAATAACCATGAATTTTCCCAGCTGGGCCGCTAGCATTCAGCAAAGGACAGAGGTTGCGCTCGAGTTAGCTCTACCCTCGTCACACATTTTACCCACACGCTTGCACGACGCAATGCGCTATGCCGTGCTTGGTGGAGGAAAACGAATCAGGCCATTGCTTTGTCATGCTGCAGGCAATCTTTTTAAAGCAACATCACATTCTTTGGATACGGCAGCAATTGCCACTGAACTCATCCATGCATATTCACTTGTGCACGATGACTTGCCCTGTATGGACAATGACATACTCCGACGTGGCAAACCAACATGCCATATTGAGTTTGATGAAGTAACTGCCCTGCTTGCTGGTGATGCGCTTCAAACGCTTGCATTTCAAGTACTGTCATCCCACTCGCTAGATGTCGATTTATCACATCAACTTGATATGCTTAATCTTCTGGCCACTGCGTCGGGATCACGTGGAATGGCTGGCGGTCAAGCTCTTGACATTGTCGCGACGAATCAACAGCTAACCATTGCGGAGCTTGAATTGATGCACATTCATAAAACAGGGGCTTTGATTCGTGCCGCTGTTCTTCTTGGAGCACATTGCGGTAAAGCAACATCCAGCGAATTAGATCAACTTAGCCACTTTGCCACCCGGCTCGGCTTATTGTTTCAAGTTGTCGATGATATTCTTGATACAGAAAGTGATACAGCTACGCTTGGCAAAACTGCAGGTAAAGATGCAGCGCAAAATAAATCAACCTATGTCAGCTTATTGGGAAAAACTCAAGCCAAAGAGCTTGCTGTAAACCTGTTGCATGAATCGCATGCTGCGCTATCTTCCTTCGGAGATCGCTCATTACGTCTGCATGAATTGGCTGATTTCATCGCAGAGCGAAATTTCTAATGACACCTCTGCTTGATACGATTCAGTCCCCCGCGGACCTTCGATTACTTTCGCCGCATCAACTACCGCAGTTAGCCGATGAATTACGTCAATTCTTACTTGAGTCTGTCGCAAAAACAGGCGGCCACTTATCGTCCAATCTTGGCACCATTGAACTAACGATCGCACTCCACTATGTCTTCAATACACCGGAAGACAGACTAGTCTGGGATGTGGGACATCAAACATATGCCCATAAAGTGCTCACTGGCCGAAGAGAGGGCATGACAAGCTTGCGTATGCATAAAGGAATGTCCGGCTTCCCTAAACGGACTGAAAGTATCTACGACACCTTTGGAGTTGGCCATTCTTCAACATCCATCTCTGCCGCTCTGGGTATGGCTGTCGCAGCACGAAATAAGAACGAGGAGCGTCGAGTCACTGCCATCATCGGCGATGGTGCCATGTCTGCCGGCCAAGCATTCGAGGCTCTGAATAATGGTGGCACACTCGATGCGAACTTACTTGTCATATTGAACGACAATGACATGTCCATCTCGCCGCCTGTAGGGGCACTAAACAAATACTTGGCCCGACTACTCTCTGGTAGAACCTTCAATGCAGCACGCCGCGCAGGTGGAAAAGTGCTCTCGGCTGTGCCTAGTATGCGTGAGTTTGCTAGTCGAGTTGAAGAACATGTCAAAGGCATGATCTCGCCAGGCACTTTATTCGAGGAGCTGGGTTTCAATTACATCGGCCCCATCGATGGTCATGATCTAGAGGCATTGATTCCCACTCTGCAGAATCTGCGTCGGCTCCAAGGGCCTCAGTTTCTACATGTGATCACTAAAAAAGGGCAAGGCTACAAGCTTGCAGAAACTGATCCCGTTCTTTATCACGGAGTCAGTAAATTCGATACTACCTACGGAATCAAGCCCGCAAAAAGCAGCACTAAATTAACCTACACTCAGGTATTTAGCGACTGGTTATGTGACCAGGCTGCTAGTGACTCCCGGCTCATTGGTATTACTCCTGCTATGCGTGAAGGCTCAGGCTTGCTACGCTTTTCGCAGGAATTCCCCGATCGCTACTTTGACGTAGGTATTGCTGAGCAGCATGCGCTGACATTTGCTGCCGGATTGGCATGTGAAGGCATGAAACCAGTTGTTGCAATTTACTCGACGTTTTTGCAGCGGGCCTATGACCAACTCATCCACGATATTGCCTTGCAAAATTTATCTGTTGTATTTGCGATTGATCGTGGCGGCCTTGTGGGAGCCGACGGCGCAACACATAACGGAGCTTTTGACCTTTCCTACCTCACCTGTATCCCCAATATGGTGGTGATGACACCAAGTGATGAAGATGAATGCCGCAAAATGCTCTCTACCGCTTTTTCT
>JAYTIQ010000206.1:0-2068 GCA_043731705.1 Rugosibacter sp. | reverse complement strand
CAAAGCAGAGCAAAACAAAACCACCGGCGACTGCCAGACGCGAATGGAATTTACCTAGCGCATTGTCATCGTGAGTAATTTTCATCGCAGATTAAATTGGCCGATGAAAATCTTTTTCTTGTGGCTGAAACTGGGGTGCAAGTAATAAATAAGTCAGCGGATACCAAAGCAGCACACCCGTGAAGCTGGAAAAAAACCAACTAAACCCAGGAAAATCAGCGCCACTAAACATCCGGGCAATTAGCATAATAAGTTGTCCGCCCAAGAGGATCAATAGAACATGTAATGCCTGCTGCCACAACGGAAACCATAACACACGCCGCGATAACGCAGCTGCGGCATAGGCGAGAAATACATATGCCAAAGCATGTTGGCCCATCACGCTCGCATCAACTACATCCATCAGCAGCCCAAGAATGAATCCTGCACTCATGCCCACCTTCAAGGGCTGATGCAAGCACCAAAAAACCAGCACCAGGGCTATCCAATCAGGAATGCCCGGAAAATAACCGAATGGAACCATGTTCAACAGCAAAGCCGCAAATAAGGTCATCACAATAAACCAGTTTTTGGCGGGCAAAAGGATGCGCCGCATGGAATGCGGTGACTGCATTATCTTTTCTCCTTTCTGCCATGCTTCGATTTTTCAGGAGAGAGGTCTGCGATCGGCGGCAACGCCAGCGAGGTACGCGGGTCAAGCACCAACACCAGGCCGTGATGCTCAACTCCCGCCACCGGATTACAGATAATACGGGCGAAAACATAGGTATTGTCGTGATCAATCTTGATCACTTTTGCCACAGGCAAGCCTGCGAGATAAATACCATCAAGGCCTGAGGTCACCAAAATATCACCCACTTGAACATCGGCATCGGTACTCAAATAACGGAGTTCCAAGCGACCATTCCCGGCACCGAAAAGCACTGATCGCAAACCATTGCGTTGCACTTGGACAGGGATGGCTTGTTGTTTATCCGTCAGTAATGACACTTCCGCCGTGCGCGCAAAACTACGTATTACTTGCCCCATGACGCCACGCTCATCCACAATAACCTGGCCGGCCTGTATGCCTTGCTGCAACCCTTTGTCGATAATGACATGGCGCGAAAACGGGTCACGTGTTGCATAAATAATCTCGGCAATCTGCCCATTTACCGGTTGACGCATTTTCATATCAAGCAAAGCGCGCAGACGCTGATTTTCATCTTCCAGATGCCGCTGTCGCAGGAGCAGATTGGCTGCCTGCATACGTTGTCGCTGCAAAGACTCATTGTCTGCTTGCAGATCGGATTGTCGGATAAAGTAATGCCCGATATTGCCTGCTGCCTGAATAGGCAACCAGGCCGTACGTTGGACCGGCCAGACTAGGGTTGCTATGGTGAGACGCGTCCATTCCAGCGTGTGAAAACGCAAATCCGTCACCATAAGGGCCATAGACGCCGCGACGAAAAATAATAGCCGCACAAGCGGTGCCGGACCCCTATTAAAAAATGGTGGCGGCTCGTGGCCAATTGCGGACATCAGGCAGGTGGTGTTCCCGGAAATAAATAATCGAGTGCACCAAGTGGCGCACCGTGAAACAAACTACTCAGACTGCAACTTATTCAGAAGCAAAAATACTCCCCAGTTTGTCCATCTTTTCCAACGCCAGCCCTGAACCACGAGCGACGCAAGTCAATGGGTCATCGGCCACGATAACTGGCAGCCCGGTTTCTTCCGCAAGCAAGCGGTCCAGGTCTTTTAACAGCGCACCGCCGCCGGTGAGTACCATACCGCGTTCGGCGATGTCAGAGCCAAGCTCTGGCGGCGTTCTTTCCAATGCATCCTTGACGGCCCTGACCACCTGGTTCAGCGGCTCAGTCAACGCTTCGAGGATTTCGTTAGAGGAAATCGTGAATTTGCGTGGAATACCTTCGGCGCGATTGATGCCTGAAACTTCCATTTCCTTGACTTCACTGCCTGGAAAGGCCGAACCTATGGTTTTCTTGATGTGCTCCGCCGTATTTTCACCGATCTGCATGCCATAGTTGCGGTTAATATAAGAGATGATTGATTCATCAAATTTATC
>JAYTIQ010000205.1:0-3942 GCA_043731705.1 Rugosibacter sp. | reverse complement strand
TTGCTTCGCGAAACCCCGTGATGAACTGGCCCAGCATGAAACCTTGCGACCAGGATGCGAGCAGAGAGCCGACATAGAAAACCTGATCCCACAACGGTTGATGGTGCGCTTTGGCCTTGACCCGAAAATCAAAGGCCACGCCACGCAGGGTTAAGGCGATGAGCATCAATGCCACAGGCAGATACAAAGCGCCCAGAATCACCCCGTGCGCCAATGGAAAGGCAACCAGCAGGATGCCTATGCCCAACACCAACCAGGTTTCATTGGCATCCCAAAAGGGGCTGATGCTGGCAATCATGGTGTCTTTTTGGCTAAGGTCATCAGCCTGCCTGAGCAAGATGCCCACGCCCAGATCGTAGCCATCCAGAATGACATACGCGAGGATGGCGAGTGCCATGACCAGCGCAAACACCAACGGTAGCCAGCCGGCTTGCGTGAACAGATTTACCCCAAACTCAGACATGTTGAACTCCTTGTGGCGACTGTTCGACGAGATCGTGTTTGTGGGTGGCTTTTTTGGCAAGATGAAAAATCACCGAAATGTAGGAAGTCAGCAGCGCAGCATAGAGCGATAAATAAACTACCAAGGTGAAGGCAATGTTTTTAGCGGGCACAGCGGATGCCGCCTGTGCCGTGGTCAGCACGCCATAAACCAGCCAGGGCTGCCTGCCGACTTCGGTCACATACCAACCGGATATCAGGGCAACCCAACCGGCAAAAGTCATCACCACCAGAATTTTTGCGGATAGCGCCGTGATGTCTTGCCTGGTACGAATCTGCCACGTTACAACCCAGCTCACCGCCAGCATCAGCAGGCCAACGCCCACCATGATCCGGAAGGCAAAGAAGATAGGCGCAACGGGCGGATGCTGCTCGCCGAAAGACTTGATGCCCTTGATTTCGCCTTGCCAATCATGGGTCAGGTAAAAGGAGGCGAGTTTGGGAATCGCCAATTCGTAGTGATTGGATTGAGTTGCCGCATCGGGAATGGCGATCAGCACGGCAGGCGCGCCAGTTTGCGTATCCCAGATGGCTTCCATTGCGGCAATTTTTGCGGGTTCATGGTGCAGCGTATTCAGACCATGCAGGTCACCCACGATGATTTGCAAAGGGATAAGCATTGCGGCAACAAACACCCCTGCGCGTAAAGTGGCCATGACCTCTCTGGCTTTGTCATTTTGCAGCCAGCGATAGGCGCTAATGCCTGCCAGCAAAAAGGCGACGGTTAACCCTGAAGCAATAAGCATGTGGGTCAGGCGGTAGGGAAACGAAGGGTTGAAAATAACCGCCAGCCAACTGGTAACATGCGCTTTCCCGTCGATCATCTCAAACCCTGCGGGCGTATGCATCCACGAGTTGAGTGCCAGAATCCAGAATGCAGAAGCCGTGGTACCCGCCGCGACCAGAAAAGTGGCCAGTGTATGCACTCTTTCGCTCACCCGTCCGCGCCCAAACAGCATGATGCCCAGCATGGTAGCTTCCAGAAAAAAGGCAGTGAGCACTTCATACGCGAGCAACGGGCCTGCCACATTGCCGACGGTGTTCATGAAGCCTGGCCAGTTAGTGCCAAACTGAAAACTCATGGTGATGCCGCTCACAACGCCCAAGGCAAAAGTCAGCGCAAATATCTTGATCCAAAACTGGTAGGCGTCCATCCAGTGCGATTGCTGTGTCGCGACAAAGCGCATTTTGAAGAACAGCAAAAACCATCCTAACCCAATGCTGATGGTCGGAAAAAGAATATGAAAAGTCATATTGGCCGCAAACTGGATGCGTGCCAATAAGACAGGATCTAGTGATTCCATGGAGATAGCCGCTTTTTCCCGCTAAAAATAGCGCTTGCTGGTGACTGAGTTGTGGTGCTGTATCTTGCCTTTAAAATATCATGCGCGGTAAAAAGTTTCGTGATGCATGACATGTGGATGGATTATTTCTTCGTGCGGATCATCAGCACACCCGCAATAGCCAACAGCAATGGCACACTCAGTGCTGAATAAAAACCTGCAACGCCAAAGGTTTTAAGCAGCCAGCCGCCCGCGCCTGCGCCAACGATGGAGCCGGTGCGCCCCATGCCGATAGCCCAGCCAGCACCAGTGGCGCGCAGCTCGGTCGGGTAGGCTTCGAGTACGACATAATTCAAGGCGATTTGCGGCAGGCCAATCCCCACACCCGCCGCACCAATCAGGAAAAACACCAGCGCCCATTGGCTTCCCGCCATGCTCAAAGCCAGGGTGACGGCAATGCCGAACGCTAACGTCGCGGTGAGCAACACACGCACGGGTTTTTTGGGCAGGTAATAGGCCATCACCAGGCAAAATAGAATGGCCGGGCTGTTGATAATTACTGTGCCCAGCGCCGCTTGTTCGGCGGGCAGGCCAGCGGTTTTAAGCACCGTAGGCAGCCATAACAGCAGCATGAACCAGGCCGCCCAGTTGCAAAAATACGTGAGCCACACAGCCAGTGTGTTGCGTAAAAACTGCGGTTGCAGCAATGCTTTAAAAGATGCCTGCGCTGTTTTTTCTGGTGCGATGCGCGCACTGACTTGAATGGTTTCAAAATCTAGTGCCGGCAATATTTTAGATAAAAGAAACTGAATTTTATTTTGATACAACGCCAGGTTTTTGATGGCTAGAAAGAAGGGCGATTCCGGCAAGCGCACCAGCAACACGAGCAAAAACAGCAGCGGCAAAACCCCGCCGACGATGAAAATGCCTTGCCAGCCAATTTGCGGCAACAAGCGCGAAGCCAACAAGCCGCCACCAATGGCGCCAGCGGGCAAGCCCAGCAATGAGCCGGTGATGATCAAGCCCCGGTGACGGGCGGGGGAGAGCTCACTGACTAAAGAGAGCACGACAGGCACTGCGCCGCCCATGCCTAAGCCAGTGAAAAAACGAGCGAGCAAAATCTCTTGTGGTGAGCGCGCAAATCCAGTGAGCAAAGAAAAGACGCCAAAAACAAGAACTGCCCAAAGAATCGTTGGCCGTCTGCCAATCCGGTCGCCCAAGGAACCCAGAGTAATCGCACCCAAAGCCATGCCCAAGGTGCCCGCAACGATCAGCGGCGTGAGCTCATTGGGCCCCAGATGAAATGCGCTGGCAATCGCCGGGCCTGTAAAGGCAATGGCTTGTGTATCAAACCCATCAAACAGCGTGACACAAAAGCACAGAAAAAATGTTTGCCACTGAAACCGGCTCAAAGGCGCCGCATCAATCAAGGCACGTGCTGTCGTAGCTGAAGGTGGTGTGTTCATGGGGTGGCAAGTTGGCTGAATGGTTGAAGGGGGCTATGTATGGACAATTGTGTGAGATGGCGTTTTTAGCGCAGGTTGTCAGGCCGATACCAGAGAAAATGTTTTAGCTAATAGCTCTGCCGTGCGAAAGCGCGCTTTAAGATTGGGCGCAACAGTGAGAATAATCAGCTCATCGGTGTCGAACTTTTCTTGCAAGGTCAGCATGCGCTCCGCCACTTGATCCGGCGTGCCGATGATGCTGCGTGGCCGCTCGTTCAGCATGACTTGGCGATCACGTTCGGAATATTCTAGCGATTGGGCTTCTTCAATCGTTGGCACAGGAAGGTTTTGCCCATACGCCATGAAAAGACGGCGTAAATCCACGGCGGCGGTAATGTCCGCTGCTTCGGCTTCTGTCTCGGTGACGATCGCAAAAACCGCCACGGCACTGCGTGGTTTGGCTTCAAACCCCGGCTGGAAGTGGTCGCGATACATTTGCATAATCGCATCGCCATGCTGCGCATTGATGAATTGCGCAAAGCAGAATGGAATGCCTAAATTCGCGGCCAGCGATGCACCAAAGTCGGATGAGCCCAGCATCCAGAGTTCCGGTTGCGTCTCGATTTCCGGCTGTAGCACCAGCCCGTGATAAGCGTGGCCTTCGGGTACGGTGTTGGTGAATAGCCAGATCAGCTCTTGCACTTGCTGCGGGA
>JAYTIQ010000204.1:0-14475 GCA_043731705.1 Rugosibacter sp. | reverse complement strand
CATAACGACATCCGCCTCTTTCACTGCCTTGGCAATTTCCTCAACCTTGAGCCCGGCCTTTTTAGCCTTATCCCAAGACACCCCGCCTTTGCGCAAGCCAACGACTACCTTGACACCAGAATCTTTCAGATTCTGTGCATGCGCATGGCCTTGGGAACCGTAGCCGATAATGGCAACTTTCTTGGCTTTAATCAGGGAAATATCAGCGTCTTTATCGTAAAAAACCTTCATTATTTATTGTTCCTTAGTTTCAAAAAAATTAAACCTTGAGAATACGGTCACCACGACCAATACCACAAACGCCCGTACGCACTGTTTCCAAGACAAGTGAATGCTCTATAACTTCAAGAAAGGCATCCAGTTTAGAACAATCCCCAGTCAGTTCGATCACATACGACGACTCCGTTACATCGACAATTCGCCCCCGAAAAATATCCGCGATACGCTTCATTTCTTCGCGATCTTTTCCAGCAGCACGAACCTTGACTAACATCAACTCACGCTCAATATGCGGAGCCTCTGATAGATCAACCACTTTGACGACATCAATAAGCTTGTTCAGCTGCTTTGTAATTTGCTCAATAACACTATCAGAACCGCTACTAACAATGGTCATCCGCGACAATGAAGGGTCTTCCGTTGCTGCTACAGTGAGTGATTCAATATTGAAAGCCCGCGCGGAAAAAAGACCTGATACACGCGACAAGGCCCCCGCTTCATTTTCAATGAGGATGGAAATGATATGTCTCATGCTTACAGATCCTCAGCCAAGATCATGTCTGACAAACCCTTACCGGCTGCAATCATTGGATAAACATTCGCCGTTTGGTCCGTTATAAAGTCCATGAACACTAGATCATTTTTATGTTTGGTAAATGCCTCGCGCAATGCCGGTTCAACATCTGCAGGACGCTCTATCAGCATACCCACATGTCCATAAGCCTCGGCTAACTTCACAAAATCCGGTAAAGCATTCACGTAGGACTCAGCATGCCGATCACCATGAAACATCTGTTGCCATTGACGAACCATGCCAAGATAGCGGTTATTCAAATTAATAATCTTTATTGGCAGGCGAAATTGTTTAGCTGTTGACAACTCTTGAATATTCATCTGAATTGAGGCTTCACCAGTAACACAAGCAACCGTCGCCTCCGGGTTTGCAAAACGCACGCCCATGGCATAAGGCAAGCCAACCCCCATCGTTCCCAACCCACCGGAGTTAATCCAACGCCGAGGTTTATCAAACTTATAATACTGTGCTGCCCACATTTGATGCTGACCAACATCAGACGTAACAAATGCCTCACCACCTGTCACTTCATAGAGCTTCTCAATGACGTACTGCGGCATGATGATCTCTTTGCCTTGCTTGTACTTCAGCGAATCCTTGCCCCGCCACTCATCAATTTGTTTCCACCAAGCAGCTAGTGCCTTAGCATCAGGCTTGCTTTTTTGGTCATCGAATAACGCCTGCAACTCACCAAGAACTTCTGGTAAATGGCCAACGATAGGCACATCCACATCAACCCGTTTGGCAATCGAAGAGGGATCAATGTCAATATGGATAATTTTACGAGGGATCGAACCAAAATCTGCTGGATTACCAATCACGCGATCATCAAATCGCGCACCGATCGCCACCAGCACATCACAGTGGTGCATTGCCATGTTCGCTTCATAAGTGCCATGCATACCCAGCATGCCAACAAACTGCTTGTCTGTTGCAGGATATCCGCCCAACCCCATCAGCGTATTGGTCACAGGAAAACCGAGCGAGTGAGCCAACTTGACTAATTGGTTTGAAGCATCAGAAAGGATGACGCCACCGCCTGTGTAAAGCATTGGGCGCTTCGCCTCTAGCATCAATTGCAGCGCTTTTCTTACCTGACCACTATGGCACTTCACATTGGGTGTATAAGAGCGCATCGTGATTGCTTTTGGATATTCAAATTCACAAACATGCGTCGTTATATCTTTGGGAATATCAACAAGCACAGGACCTGGCCGCCCTGACTGAGCAATATAAAACGCTTTCTTAAGCGTTATTGCCAGATCTTTTACGTCCTTGACAAGGAAATTATGTTTCACGCAAGGACGCGTAATACCCACGGTATCACACTCCTGAAAGGCATCCTGACCAATGTAATGCGTCGGCACTTGCCCACTGATAATGACCAGCGGGATTGAATCCATATGTGCTGTAGCAATACCCGTCACCGCATTGGTGACACCAGGACCGGATGTCACCATGCAAACACCCACCTTGTTTGACGAACGAGAATAAGCATCTGCAGCATGAACCGCAGCCTGTTCATGCCTAACTAGAACATGCTTAAACTTGTCTTGCTTAAAGAATTCATCATATATATATAGAACGGACCCCCCAGGATAGCCGAATACATATTCGACCTTTTCTTCTTGGAGACACTTAACTACAATTTCAGCGCCGGTTAGCTGCATCGATTACACCTGTTGTCACTTTTTTGAGGTAAACGTGTAACCTTACTGTTTTGCTGGGAAATGGTCAAGATTTAAAGTAAATTTAAACCATCGCTTTAATGCCTCACGCCCCTACTTTTCTTGCATGAACCCAGTATCCAACTCGAGAATTGAACTTTCGGATTTTCTTGCCAGCATTGAGCGGCGCGCCTTCAAACAGGCTATGTTTGCGGTGAAAAATAGAGAAGTAGCCTTGGATGTCGTGCAAGACGCCATGATGAAATTATCTGAGAAATATAGCGCTCGGCCTACGAATGAATGGCCAATGCTGTTTCAAAGAATTTTACAAAACACGATTCGAGATAGCTTTCGTCGCTCAAATGTACGATCCCTCTGGATGAGCTTATTTTCATCTTTTGTAAGTGATAACGATGATGAAACTGACCCTCTGGACATTATTTCGGCTATTAGTGAACACAAAGGCTTATCTTCTCCTCAGCAACAAATTGAGCAAACCCAGTTGCTGGGGATTATCGAGGCAGAAATTGAAAAACTGCCCGCACGTCAACGCGAAGCCTTCCTGATGCGTTATTGGGAAGAGATGGATATCAGCGAAACAGCGCTAGCAATGGGCTGCTCGGAAGGTAGTGTCAAAACTCACTGCTCGCGTGCAACACATACATTGGCTGCCACACTAAAAGCTAAAGGCATCGCATTATGAATGAAGAAACCGAATTCGCATCTAAAATTTGTACCCAACTTGAAGCAGGGATGTCATCACTTGATCCTGTCGTATTAATACGCTTGCACAAGGCACGCGGTCTTGCGTTGAATGCCCAGAATGTTCACGGTCGTTTTAAGTTCGCAGGTATCGCTGCGGCGGCAGAACAAGAGATTTTAAGTCATGCAAAAATACTGCTAACCGTTTTAGCCTTGAGTGTTTGCACTATAGGTACTTACTACTGGAATGGTGACGAACAAGCTCATGAACACGATGAAATTGATAGCGCTCTACTGACTGATGAACTCCCACCTACTGCATATCTTGATCCGGGCTTTCAGGCATGGCTCAAACCTTCCGTCGACTCATCCTCGCAATAACCCTGGCGCTAGCCTCAATACCGGGCTACTCGCTTGACTCTTTAAACACTCAGCCAACATGGTCCGAGTTGAGTAATCAGCAGAGGATTATTCTTACTCCTTTTTCAAACTCATGGAATAGCATGGACGATTACAGCCGGAAAAAATGGCTGGCCATTGCCAAACGGTATCCATCAATGGGGACCGAGGAAAAAATGCGTACCCAAAGCCATATGACAGAATGGGTAAAGCTCACCCCTGAAGAACGTAAGCGCGCACGAGAAAAGTATAAGTCCCTGAGACGCTCGTCGCCAAACCAAAAAGCAACCCTTAAGAATAAATGGCATGAGTACCAAGCACTCCCAGAAAGTGAAAAAAATCGATTGAAATCTGCGGCCAAACACCAGAACAAGACTCATCCAGCATCAAAGTCATCGGCTCTGCCCTTAAAGAAAAAAATGTTCCCACATCCAACTCATCCACTAACCAGTCCACCAAATTTTGTTACTACCCCTTAATTCAGAGTCTCCATTAGAAACGAATGGTGCACGCACTCAAAATATCGTCTTGGCCAGCTTGCAGCGTCGATTTGCAAGCATGGCATATGAATGTTTACTTATATCCGGGGTTCTTTTCATCACTTTTTTCGTTCCTCATTTACTGCTAGGAATGTGGACATCCATCGTACTCCCGGGCTGGGCACTTTTACTACATATTTTTGTGGTTCTTGGAGCTTACTTTATTGGGTATTGGCATTTTGGCGGCCAAACGCTTGCAATGCAAACTTGGCAGCTACAAATTGTCACCGAAAACTACGCCCGTCCGTCACCTGCGAGTCTCGTATTGCGCTACCTTTTGGCGTGGCCTAGCATTATTTATTTTTGTGCAGGGCTTTTATGGGCGTTATTAGATCGTGATCATCAATTTTTGCATGACCGGCTAGCAAAAACACGAATCGTGTTTAAGGTAAGGGAACACTGAGTAAGTCATGAAGGTCGTGAACGATCTCTTTGTCATGGAGTCAGATGAAAGAGATCGAAAAACACAACCGGGTGACACGCAAAGCAGAAGTTCTGCGCCTTGATCGAACCACATTACCCGAAGCTGGAAACGGACGGCCGCTGGTGGGCGCGTAGCGGATACTACGGATGTACTGTGTGGCTAACTAGTTCAACCTGAGTGACGAAGGGTACGAAGACTCCCTCTACGCCGCTCCCCTATTCCGGGAGTTCTGCCGGTTCGATCTGAGACGAGAGCGAACGCCGGATTCCACGACTCGGCTCAGTTTTCATCATCCGCTAGAAGAGCATGACCTTGGCGCAGCCCTGTTCGCCAAGGTCGGCGAGTTGCTGTTGTCCAACGGCATGAAACTGCATATTTGAGCGGACAGTCAGGATGATCTGATCCAGAACGCCAGCGTGACCGCCGCCAACGTGCATGACAGCCACGAAGTGCCAATCCTGCTGCCATAGCGAAGAAACTCGGTTCTACGGTGACAGCGCCTACCGGGGCAAGCAACAGCGAGAGCGGTTCAACGAGATTGCGCCGAAGACGAAAGACTTCACCAACAAACGCGCTTACAAAAACCGCTCGCTGACCGAGGTCGACAGGAGACCAATCAGCGCAAGTCCAGCGTGCGTTAAGGTCGAGCACCCGTTCCTGACATTGAAGCGCCTGTGGTGCTTTCTCAAAGTTTGTTATCGGGGCTGGGCAAAGAACGCCAACCGAGCCTTCGCCATGCTGGCGATACTCAACATCAGCAAATGGGGACGGCCTCTAATGGGAGAAGATGTGCGTCCAGCATGAGCAGGAAACGAGGAGATTTCCCGCTTCCATGCGGGAGAAAGGTCGCCTATTTAATGAGAATGACATTTTTGTCGCAATTCTGTTTCATTTTGAGTGCACTACCAAATTTTGCAGCGGCATATTCGGCGTTTCCTTAAACCAAAAATATAACAGGCGCCTAAACCACACCTACCGACGCTCAACCCACCATAGCATCCCCGTGGCCGCCAATAAAAATAACAAACTGGGTGTCATGGCAGAAAGAAATGGCGGCCAGCTATTAATGACACCCAAGCTTGAAAATAACCCATTAAGCATATGAAAGCCAATGCCTAACATGACTCCAGAAAATATACGGATGCTGGTAACACCCATACGATCTTGCAAATAAGCAAACGGTAACGCCAAAGCCATCATAACCAATGGCGCAAAAGGGTAGGTCAGCTTTTTCCACAAGGCAATCTCGTAGCGCCCCGTCTTTTGCTGATTACTTCGCAAGTGACGAATATATCGTGTTAAGTTAAGTAATGACATACGTCCTGGATCCACCATCAAAACCACTAATAGCTCTGGATTTAAAGCAGACTTCCACTGAAAGTTTGTCATACGTTCTACAGATGCAGAATCGCCCGAAAAAATGGTGCGCACAACATCATCAAGCTGCCACTGGCCTTCGGAAATGAAACGTCCTTTTTTAGCCTCACTGATAGAACTTAACTTGAAATTTTTATCAAATTCAAAAATTCTTAAATCTTTAAGTGAGGCGTCTGGAAAAACTTCATTTACATTGATAAACGAAGTCTCATCCTTAACCCACAGGCCAGAGCGAAATTCTTTTGCGACGACCTTACCCATCGCCTTAAGGCGCATCTGCTGCGCAGCTTGCTCTGCTGGAGGTACTAAAAACTCGCCTACCGCCAAAGTAAGCGCAGTAAAAATAAGCCCAATACGCCCTAAAGAAAACAAAAACTCACGCGTTGATAAGCCTGATGATCTAAGAACAGCAATTTCAGAATGCCGTGCAAGCATTACGAGAGCATATAACGTGCCAATTAAAATTCCGATGGGGAATAATTCATACAATCTGCCCGGCAAGGTCAATCCGATATACATCAAGGCATGCTCAAGGCGGTACCCCCCTTTGCCAATACTCTCTAGCTCATGAATTAGATCAAAAAAAGCAAATAGCATTAGAAAAGCAAGTAAAACCAACGCCGTTGAAGCATAAATTTCTTTTGCTAAATGACGTTCATAAATTTTTAGCGCCATCGCATTTTTACCCAGAAAAATGGATTCTGCCGATAGTAAAAAAGCACCAAAAGCAGTACCAGCATGACCCCATGTATTGCCCACAGCCCAATCTCAAAGGGTAGCTTTCCCTGGGCAACCCAAGCTTGACTAATACTCAATAAATTGCTGTACAACATGTACGCAAGCAATGCAAAGAAAAGGTTGTTGGTTCGGCCTGCCCGCGCATTAACAAAAGAAAGGGGGATCGCTAAGAGTACAAGATTAAGTGCAGCCAGGGGCAGGCCCAGTCGCCACAAGAGCTCCGCTTTGTATGTAGGTTGAGACTCTTTGAGCAAATCAAAAAATGGCTTGATGCGTGGAGATGCTTCAAGGCTATGCGTTTCTTTGGTTTCAATCCGTATTGCATAGCGATCGAACTGCATGACGCGGTACTCTGGCGTACCTGCAGCGCCTTCATAACGCCGTCCATTATCAAGCACAAGAAACTTGTCCCCATTCGAAGTATTCTCAGTATGCCCCCTGGCTGTTGCCATCACACCTGTACGCTCCTGCTGTACAGAGCTAATGAAAACATTTTTCACAATACCTTCTTGACCTGCAATGCTCTCGACAAAAAATACGCGATCACCTGTCCCGGATTCATTAAACTCGCCTGGTGAAACGCGAGCCACATCGCCACGATCATCTATTTTTTGGCGATAGAGCTCACCTTGCTGTGTCGCCCAAGGTGCAAGCATTAGTGAAAGAATAGCAATGCCCAGCACCAGTGGAATTGAAAATTTCAGTACAGGTTTTATCCATACTGACAATGGCAAACCCGAAGCCTGCCAGATAACCATCTCAGAATCGCGATACCACCGTGACAAGGTTAATAAAACCGAAACGAAAATAGTCAATGAAAGCAGTACAGGAAGATAACTTATCGTTCCAAATACAAGGAGTGCCATAACCGCATCGGAGGCCAACTTTCCGCCTGCGGCTTGACCCAAAAGTCGGATCAGCTGCGTCGTTAGCAGGATCGCAAGTAGCGCGGTAAAAATTGCCGCCGCTGTTTGGGTAAATTCCCTAATTGCGGCGCGTTGATAAATCATTGTAGGTGAAGGGTATGTTTTGACTTCTTAAGGAAAGTTAAGGAGAATCGAACCTTGGACTTTTATAAGTTAAGTGCAATCCACAACCCCTAAGGAGAATCCTTTTTGGAATTTAGCATAAAAATTGAAGGGCCGGAAAAAAGGCGAAGCGGATGCATAGTCGTGGGTGTTTATCAATCCGGAAAGCTCTCCGCCAGTGCCAAAATACTTGATCAAGCGGTTAAACATTCCCTCAGTAACGTAATCGGCCAAGGAGATATGCAAGGCAAGCTGGGCACAACGCTCTTACTGCAGAAATTACCTGGCGCCCTAGCTGAGCGGGTGCTGCTTGTGGGTTGTGGCAAAGAAGATGAAGTAAACGAAAAGAACTACCTATTGGCCGTTACCGCCGCGATCAAACATCTAAATGAAACTGGTACAACTGACGCCACCTTGTACCTGACAGAACTCAATGTTGCCAAGCAGTCTCTAGCATGGAAAATTCGTCAAGCAACGATTGTGATCCGAGACGTAATATACAAATTCGATCATCTTAAATCCAAACCAGAAGATAACCCGCAAACACTGCGAAAAGTTGCCTACGCCCTACCTGATCGTAACGAATTAGCAGCGGCAGAATTAGCCTTAAGTGAAGGCCAGGCAATTGCAGAAGGCATGACATTGGCCAAGGATCTTGGCAATCTTCCGGGCAACATTTGCACACCAACCTACTTGGCCAATGAAGCTAGAAAATTAGCTAAAACCCACCAACTTGCGATTGAAGTGCTCGAAAAAAACGCTATGGAAAAGCTCGGGATGAACACCCTACTTTCCGTCTCACGCGGCTCGCGTGAACCACCTAAATTCATTATCGTTCGCTATCAAGGCGGCGCTAAAAAAGAAAATCCTATTGTACTGGTTGGCAAAGGAATCACCTTTGATAGTGGTGGTATCTCACTCAAGCCCGGCGCTGAAATGGACGAAATGAAGTACGACATGTCTGGCGCAGCCAGCGTCTTGGGAACACTCAAGGCAGTTGCCCTGCTAAAGCTGCCGCTCAATCTGATTGTCGTCATTCCCGCCAGCGAAAACTTGCCGGATGGTGCGGCCTCAAAACCTGGAGATATTGTCACCTCGATGTCAGGGCAAACGGTCGAAATTCTAAATACTGATGCCGAAGGCAGGCTCGTTTTATGTGATGCCCTGACCTACGTTGAACGCTTTAATCCAGAATGCGTAATCGATGTCGCTACGTTAACTGGTGCCTGCGTTATTGCTCTCGGCCATGTCACCTCAGGGCTTTTAGCGAACCATGAGGGCCTAGCTAAGGAGTTGTTGGATGCAGGGCAAGCATCCTGTGATCGCGCCTGGCAACTCCCCTTGTGGGACGACTATCAAGAGCAGCTAAAGAGTAACTTTGCTGACATGGCCAATATCGGCGGACGTGCCGCCGGATCGATTACCGCCGCGTGCTTTCTTGCCCGCTTTACAAAAAAATATCGTTGGGCACACCTTGATATTGCGGGTACCGCATGGCGTTCAGGCAAGGAAAAAGGTTCCACCGGCCGACCGGTACCTTTACTTACCCAGTTTTTGCTTGGACGTGCAAATCAAGCACCCAAGGTTATCGTCAAATCCAAAGTTGCAGCCAAACCCAAGAAAAAATGACGCGTATCAGCTTTTTTCATGGGGCCAATGATCGGTTGCATGCCGCTGCGCAGTGGGTCGCCGAGGCCCATCGCAAAAGTACGTCTGTGTTGATCTACACCCCGCGAGAAGAGCACGCAGAAATGCTGGATCGTTTGTTATGGACACAAACCGCGCTTGGATTTACGCCTCACTGTCGTGCCAACGCTGCGCTTGCTGCTGAAACGCCGGTGCTGATCGCCACTCAGCTCGATAATGGTCCAACGATTCCATCGGATGAACGGGCGCTCCTCAATCTGTCAGACAACATTCCTGAAGGATTTGAACGCTTTTCACATATCGTCGAAATTATTAGCTCGAGTGATGAAGTTCGTCTGCCTGGACGCGATCGTTTTCGCTTTTATCGCGAACACGGTTGCTCAATCGAAAGCCATGACATTTCAAAAAATGCCTGACTTTATTTCTCCTGATGACACAGCCAAGTTGCTGGCGGATGCGGATAAGCTAATCCAGCGACGGCGTGTATTTATCGCATCTCCATCGCCCCTCGCTTCACCGGCCATACCTGCACATTTTTTTGAAGTCGCAGATGAAAACACCATTGAAACCGCACCCACCGCGCCAACCACTCATCTCGCAGAGCACGATGCTGACCATGATCTCCCGCTGCTCACAGAAAAAGTAACGTCTCTAGCGCCTTCCTTAGCCGACATTCAAGCATTGCAGCGCGATGCCGTACAAAAAGAATTAACGTGCTGGCTGGAGCAAGAGCTGCCACTAGCTATCCTGAAAATAACTGATGGCATTGCTGATCAGCTATTGGGTGAACTCACTCGCAAGGCGGAAGAGCATTTATTGCCAAACCTTATGGCGCATCTGGGTGACCTGCCACCTGATACCTAACGTCGAGCTTTCGATGGCTTTTTTGATGCCGTTTTTGGTGGGCCTTTAGACGTCACCCTGGGCAACGCTGTTGACGCATCTGCCAACCGAAAATCAATCTTGCTCGCTTCCATATCGACGCGCACTAATTGCACTCGCACGCGATCTGATAAACGGAAGCGTCTGCCGCTACGCTCACCCAACATAGTGTGTGTTTTTTCATCAAAGTGGAAGTAATCCTGCCCGAGTTCTGAAACATGCACCAGGCCTTCGACAAACACACCATCCAGTGCGATGAAAATACCGAACGGAACAACGGAAGAAATACTGCCCTCAAAAATTTCACCAATCCGATCGCGCATGTAATAGCACTTAAGCCAAGATTCCACATCACGCGTGGCTTCGTCAGCACGACGTTCTGTTGTTGAGCAATGCAGACCGATTTCTTCCCAGTTACCCGGCTCATATCGCCGTCTCGCCAGCGCCGACTTTATGGCACGATGTACGAGCAAATCAGGATAGCGACGAATCGGCGATGTGAAGTGGGTATAGCTTTCATATGCCAAACCAAAATGACCCACATTATCCGGACTATAAATCGCCTGCCGCAGCGAACGGAGCATCACGGTTTGGAGTAACTGCCGGTCTGGCCGCCCGCCGATTTTTTCTATCAGCGCCGCATAATCCTTTGCGCCGGGGTCATTTCCACCACTCAATTGCAGCCCAAAAGTTCCCAAAAAATCGCGCAATTTTTCCAGTCGCTCTGATGTTGGCCCTTCGTGCACACGATACAACGTCGGATGCTCTTGTTCATGCAAAAATTCTGAAGCGCATACATTGGCTGCCAGCATGCACTCTTCAATCAAGCGATGCGCATCATTGCGCTCATAGGGTTCAATACGATCAATCTTGCCATTCTCATCGAACAGCATACGCGTCTCAACAGTTTCAAAATCAATCGCACCGCGTTTTTCGCGCGCCTTGGCAAGCTGGCGATACAGCGCATCCAATACTTCAAGATGAGGCAGCACAGGGGCCAGCTTGGCGCAGGCACTGACGTCCTTGTCATAGAGGGCTGCGGCCACCTCGGTATATGTCAAGCGCGCGTGAGAGAACATCACCGCTGGATAAAACCTGTAGCGGCTAATGACGCCTGTAGCGCTGATCGCCATATCACACACCATGCACAACCGCTCAACTTGTGGATTGAGCGAGCACAAGCCATTCGACAATTTCTCAGGCAGCATCGGAATCACGCGGCGCGGAAAGTACACCGAGTTGCCACGCTCGTAGGCGTCCTGATCTAACGCACCCTTTTCTGTGACGTAATGCGAAACATCCGCAATGGCCACGACCAGCCGAAATCCCTTGCCTTGTCGCTCGCAATAAACTGCGTCATCAAAATCTCTCGCTGTCTCACTATCAATGGTTACCAGCGGTAGACCCGTAATATCTTCGCGCCCTTTCCAATCGGACTTGCGTACAGCATCAGGCAATTTTTTCGTTTCAGCTAACGCCGCAGCTGAAAACTCAAAAGGGAGCTCATGTTTTCTCAGCGCAATTTCAATTTCCATCCCAGGGTCAGCATAGTTGCCGAGCACTTCGATAATGCGGCCTATGGGCTGCGAATTCTTGCTGGGCTGCTCGATCAGCTCGACCATCACAATCTGGCCTGCACTCGGCTTAGGTAATTTTTTTGACCCCTTTTCAGCCGGTGCCAGAAAAATATCCTGACTAATGCGCCGGTTTTCCGGCACAACAAACAACACCCCATGTTCTTCGAGCACGCGCCCGACCAGGGTTTTATTGGCGCGCTCGGTAACCTCGACAATCTTCCCTTCAGGACGCCCTTTACGATCAACACCGATGACACGAGCGATCACTCGATCGCCATGCAACACCTTGTCCATTTCCTTGGGGGAAAGGAAAATGTCACCTGAACCTTCTTCTGGCGACAAAAAACCAAAGCCATCGGCATGCCCGATGATGTGGCCACGGACCAGATCCGCCTTATCCGGAATCAACCAATCACCCCGACGGTTTTGCATGAGCTGCGCATCGCGTGCCATCGCGCCCAGACGTCGACGGAATGGCTCCATTTCGTCTGCCTGAACATCCAGCAACTCAACCAGCCGATCCGTACTAAGCGGCGCGCCTTCGGTCACCAAGATTTGCAGTATGTACTCGCGGCTGGGCAGTGGATGTTCATATTGCGCCTGCTCGCGTGCGAACTCAGGATCAGCCCGACGAACTTTAGAAAGTTTAGCAAGTGGTTTTAGTTTGTTTGACAATCTGACTTTTTCCTATAGAATCCGCGCCTCGTTTTGAGTATTGCCCAGGTGGCGGAATTGGTAGACGCACTAGGTTCAGGTCCTAGCGGTGGCAACACTGTGGAGGTTCGAGTCCTCTCCTGGGCACCAACAGTAAACAACGCGATCAATGTAGTTCTTTTCTTCTGGTACGCCATTGGTATGCAATAGTACGCGAAACGATCCAATCAAAGAAGCATTTTTCAAAAAAGCCAACAGAAGTCATGTTGTGCGGTTACAATCACTATCGATCGTCGGGAGAGAGTGACGCATGTGTCAGACTCAAGACACATTATGGTTGTCACCGCCGAAGGCGCAACCCCCAGGAACCGCTCAGGCAAAAGGGCCGACGACGCAGCAAAAATCTGGAGAGTGGTAGCGCATTGCTCACGTAAACGATGAGTGTGTAGCTGCCCACCGACGGAGTAAATCTCTCAGGTGCCAAGGACAGATGGGGTGTAACGGCATGCCGCCGCTGCATCCCTTTTTTCTGCCCTTTTGTCCGGGAATCTCCCATGCCACAGCGCACTTCACTCTATGCCGCCCATCTTGCCGCCGGTGCCCGCATCGTCGATTTCGCCGGTTGGGAAATGCCGATTCATTATGGTTCGCAAATTGAAGAGCATCATGTCGTGCGCCGCGATGCGGGTCTGTTCGATGTCTCCCACATGTGCGCGCTGGACCTGACTGGGCCCGACGCCACGCACTTTCTGCGCCGCCTGCTGGCAAATGATGTCGCCAAACTCACCACATCCGGGCGAGCACTGTATTCCTGCATGCTGAATGAAAACGGCGGCGTCATTGACGATCTGATCGTCTATTGTTTCACGCCGACACGCTACCGTATTGTTGTTAATGCAGGCACTGCAGAAAAAGATATGGCCTGGATGCAAACGCAACTGGCAGGATTTAATGCAAAGATCACTTCCCGCCGCGATGGCAAAAGCGAAAAAAACCTCGCCATGCTCGCCGTGCAAGGCCCGCAAGCGCGCGAACGTTTCTGGGCAGCCTTTCCCGCCAGTCGCACTACCACTGAATCACTGGCGCCATTTCATGCCTGCGAATGGCCAACGGATAAAGGTGTTTGGCTGGTTGCACGCACTGGCTACACTGGCGAAGATGGCTTTGAAATCAGCCTACCGGCAAGTGTTGCAGCGGAAGTCTGGCAAAAACTAATCGCCGTCGGTATCAAACCCTGCGGCCTGGGTGCTCGCGATACCTTGCGTCTTGAAGCGGGCATGAATCTTTACGGTCAGGACATGGATGACACCACCTCGCCACTCGACACCGGGCTCGCCTGGACGATCGACCTGCACGACACTAACCGTGACTTTATCGGAAAGTCGGCGCTGGCAACACGGCGACCAGAGCATCAGTTCGTTGGCTTGTTACTCAAGGAACGCGGCATTTTGCGCGCACACCAGAAAGTGTTCAGTCCGCTGGGTGAAGGTGAGATCACCAGCGGTACATTTTCGCCTACACTCAACCAATCCATCGCTTTCGCACGTCTGCCAGTTGGCATTGTTTTGGGCAGCGAAGTCGAAGTCGACATCCGTGACAAACGCCTCAAAGCCAAGGTCGTCAAACCAGTTTTTGTTCGCAACGGAAAATCTTTACTCTAATTTTCAATCAAGGAATCCACCATGAACACCCCAACCAGCCTGAAATACGCCGCATCGCACGAATGGAGCAAAGTGGAAGCCGACGGCACGATTACCGTCGGCATTACCGATCATGCACAAGAAGCACTAGGCGACATCGTCTTTATCGAGCTGCCCGCCATCGGTCGCCCGCTCAAGGCGGGCGAAGAATGTGCGGTGGTCGAATCGGTCAAGGCGGCCTCCGACATTTATGCGCCGATATCCGGCGAAATCGTCGCCATCAATCAGGCGGTCGTCGACGCGCCTGAATCGGTAAATAGCGCGCCTTATGACCACTGGCTGTTCCGCATCAAGCCATCCAATCCGGCAGAACTGGCTACCCAACTCAACGCCCTGCTCGATGCAGAC
>JAYTIQ010000203.1:0-5475 GCA_043731705.1 Rugosibacter sp. | reverse complement strand
TTTGCCGCAGTTAAAGCAGTTGCCGAAGCAATTAAGGACTCGACCGTTGCTGCCCTTAGTCGTGCCTTTGATAAGGATATATCGCGGGCTTTAGAGGCTATCAAGCCAGCAGCGTCAGGCCGTATTCACACATTCTTGGCGACAAGTCCCATTCATATGGAGAAGAAGTTGCGCATGTCGCCAGATGAGGTGATTACGGCTGCAAAAAGCGCCGTTCGTTTTGCGCGCAACGGCATTGATGATGTTGAGTTTTCATGTGAAGACGCCGGTCGCTCTGAATTGGATTTCCTCTGCCGAGTGATTGAGGCCGTGATCAAAGAAGGTGCAACAACGATCAATATTCCTGACACGGTGGGCTATAACGTACCTGAGCAATTTGCTGAGCGTATCAAGCAATTACGGATACGTATTCCCAATTCAGATAAAGTTGTTTGGTCAGTACATTGTCACAATGACCTTGGGTTGGCAGTCGCTAATAGCCTTGCTGCGGTCATGGCTGGCGCGCGTCAAGTCGAGTGTACGATCAATGGATTGGGTGAGCGTGCAGGGAATGCTTCACTTGAAGAAATTGTTATGGCAGTTCGCACAAGGCAAGATATTTTTCCGTGCGAGACTCGTATCGATGCAACGCAAATTGTCCCAGCCTCTAAAATGGTTTCGAGCATTACCGGGTTTCCGGTTCAACCCAATAAAGCGATTGTTGGTGCCAATGCCTTCGCCCATGAATCCGGTATTCATCAAGATGGCGTATTGAAGCATCGCGAAACTTACGAAATCATGCGAGCTGAAGATGTTGGCTGGAATGCGAATAAACTTGTTCTGGGCAAGCTTTCGGGTCGAACTGCATTTCGGGCGCGTTTAAAAGAGCTCGGCATAGAGGTAGATAGCGAACAGGTGTTGAATACGGCATTTATGCGGTTTAAAGAACTTGCTGATAAGAAGCATGAAATTTTCGATGAAGACTTACATGCGCTAATGAGTGATGAGGCGGTTACGCCAGAAAATGAGCGCTATCGACTTGTTTCATCCATGTTTCATTCTGAAACAGGTGAGGCGCCATTGGCGCGGCTTATTATCTCAACAGAAGGTATTGAAAAAGAGGCTGAGGCTAGTGGTAGCGGGCCTGTTGACGCGACATTCAAGGCGATTGAAAGCGTCGTTGCGAGCGGGGCTGAACTCTTGTTGTATTCAGTAACGGCGATTACTACCGGGACGGATGCACAAGGCGAAGTGACCGTCCGGCTTGCCAAAGAGGGACGTATCGTCAATGGGCAAGGTGCAGACACTGACATTGTCGTTGCTTCGGCTAAAGCTTATATCCATGCTTTGAACACGCTGAGTTCAAAGAAGGAAAAACTTAATCCACAGGTTTAGCCAGCATGGAGGGAGCGGTAATTCGTGCGTAAGCGACGCAGCTCACGAACAGCACAAGGGCTAATAGCACTTCAATTATGGCCAGTGTTTGGCTGGTTCTTGTTTCTGCTGTCGCACGCACAATGCCCTCGGTAAGGTAGGCGAGGGCAAGCATCGATGTCCATTGGTGCGTGTAGCGCTTCCCATGCAGAATGCCAAAAAACGGAAAAAGAAGTGGAAGAGCTTTGATGAACAGTGTGGAGCTACCTGGATGAATGGGGGCTAACCAGAGCTCCCACGCCAGGCAAAGAAAGAGCAAGCCAGTAAGGCTAGCCATGGCAAGACGATTTGACCAGGCGGCGGCAGTCATGAGGCAAGCTTCTTTGCGGTTTCAGCCAGTCGTCGGCCAAGAGCAATCGCCAATTGCCGCTCATGGTCAGTGCAAGCAGTTAATCCCGCAGTGCCGCTAACATGGCTTGCCCCGTAAGGGGTGCCGCCGCCAGTGGTGAGTGATAGTACAGGCTCTGTGTAGGGAATGCCAACGAGAAGCATGCCGTGGTGAAGCAGTGGGATCATCATGGATAAAAGAGTCGATTCCTGGCCGCCATGCTGTGAAGATGACGATGTAAATACTGAGGCAGGTTTGCCTGCAAGCGTGCCTTTAAGCCATATGCTGCTGGTCGAATCAAGGAAGTATTTCATGGGCGCTGACATGTTACCAAACCTTGTCGGGCTGCCCAGCGCAAGTCCTATGCATTCCTCAATATCCTGCAGTTCGACATAGGGGGCTCCGTTTGCCGGGATCGTGTCTTCTGTTGCTTCGCAGACAGTGGACACTCTTGGAACAGTACGTAAGCGCGCTGATACGCCGGGGACTTGTTCAATGCCTTGTACGATATGTCGCGCCAGTTCGAGAACTGAGCCATGATTGCTGTAATAAATAACCAGTATTTCTTTCATGCTTTTTTAAGAGGCCTTCATTTTTCAGTATTTAAAACCGCTACCGTCGCTAGAATATAAAACATATGTGGCTGCTTTTACCTTTTCGACTGTTTTCTCGCGTTGCACAGCGTTTTCGCAGAGAGCGATGCACGCAAACCGCAGCGGCTTTATCTTTTGTCAGTCTGCTTGGGCTAGTTCCAATGATTGCGGTTAGTTTCGCGATTATCTCCATATTACCTGCCAGTGTTGGGTTTGGTCATGCCATTGAGAAGTTTTTACTTGTAAATCTTTTACCAGATAAGGCGGGTATTGTTATCGCTAAGTACGTGAGCCAGTTTGCAGGGCGAGTTGGACGGGTAACTTTTTTTGGTGCGCTTGCACTGGGGGTCACTGCGGTGATGCAAATGCTCACTATTGAGCATATTTTCAATCAGATATGGCACGTTAAAAAAGTCCGGTCAATTTTTCGACGCTTAGCTATGCATGGCCTCGCAATTACCGTGGGGCCCCTCCTATTAGGAGGGAGTCTCATTGTGGTGACTTTGGTCACCAGCCTATCTTTTGGCTTGATCAATGAGCCCCTTTGGGTGCGCTTGTTTGTTACTCGCAGCTTGCTGCCATTGATGTTTATGGCGACGTTGTTCAGTTTGCTTTACTGGGCCGTTCCGAATAAGCCTGTGACACCTTTACATGCGGTGGTTGGTGGGGGTTTTGCAGCACTAGGCATTGTAGGTGTTCAAAAGCTCTTTACGTTGTTTATTACCGGCCTTACATCTAACACCATAATCTACGGAGTGTTTTCTGCTATCCCTGTGTTTTTGGTATGGCTTTATGCATCATGGCTCATTGTCTTAACGTCGGCGCTTATTGTCGCGGAGCTTCCTGGTTGTGTACGCAATTAGGTAATCGATTTAATTGAGAAGATTTTTTCTTAAGTAAAATAACTCACTTCCATTAATAAATTACTTTTCCTCTGGTCTTTATGCAAAATTTCCTTTCTACCAAAACCATTGATCCTCGTGATCGACTGATTGTCGCGTTAGATTTTTCAAGTGTTAGTGCAGCGCGTGATTTAGTAACCAAACTGGGTGATGTGGTTAGCTTTTATAAAATTGGCTTGGAGCTTTTCATGGCAGAGGGCTATTTTGACTTTCTGAAGTGGCTTGTTTCGCAAGAAAAAAAAGTATTCGTTGACCTTAAGTTTTTTGATGTCCCTGAAACTGTCCGTTCGGCGGTGCATGTTTTAGCCGGAAGCGGGGCAACTTTAGCAACCGTCCATGGAAATCAATCAATTATGGAGGCGGCGGTTAAAGACAAAGGGCCGCTTAAAATTTTGGCCGTAACAGCCTTGACGAGTCTTGACCGCGGAGACCTGGATGACTTGGGTTTTGCCTGTGATGTTGAAAGCCTCGTGCTGTCGCGCGCGCGTCGGGCATTGGAAGCTGGCGTAGATGGTATTGTGTCGTCAGGTATGGAGGCCGCCGCAATACGCACTGAGCTTGGAGATAAGTTGCTCGTAGTTACTCCGGGCATCCGCCCTGTCGAAAATAAATTGGTTGATGACCAAAAGCGCACTGTTGATGTAGCACAGGCGTTTCGAAATGGTGCTGATTACATTGTTGTTGGGCGGCCTATTCGTCAGGCTAGCGATCCACGCTTGGCGGCGATTGAGATTCAGCAGACTATTCATCATTTATTCAGTCACTTAGGTTAATATCGGGTTAGGCTGAGGCATTAAGAGCGCGACAGGATGTAGATGGAGTAATAAGGAAAGCGCCTTGTTTTATCCTCTTGTTTGAATTATAATTTTCTGCTTTCCTGTACCTGAAGAGAACACTATGGTAGTTATTCGTTTAGCCCGAGGTGGCGCAAAGAACCGTCCGTTTTTCAATATGGTAGTCGCTGATTCGCGCAACCGCCGCGATGGTCGCTTTATTGAGCGCATTGGTTTTTATAACCCGGTTGCTGCGGCAACGGAGCAAGCATTAGTTATCAATGCTGAACGCTTAGCCTACTGGCAGCAACATGGCGCGCAGCTTTCGCCTACCGCTGCTCGTTTAGTGAAGCAGTCTGGCGTTCAAAAAACTGCCTGATACACAATGATTGTGCTGGGGCGGATTATTGCCCCGTTTGGTGTTCGGGGTTGGTTGCGCATACATCCATTTGGTGACGAGCCTTTGTCGTGGGCAAAAATTCCACACTGGTGGTTGTCCCCAGTAGCTGATGCGCCCCCTGATCAATGGAAGGCTTATGTGCCTGAGGTGATTAAAGCCCACGCAGATAGTCTTGTTGCTAAGCTTGTTGGTGTTGATGACCGTGACACTGCAGAGTCAGTCGATGGATGTTTTATCGGTGTGTCGCACGACGAGTTGCCTCCAGTCAAGACCGGTGAGTATTACTGGGATGATCTGACGGGTCTTGTCGTTGTGAACTTGCAGGGACAGTTGCTGGGCAACGTGAAGTCTCTTCTTGAAACAGGCGCGCACGGTGTTTTGGTTATCGATTCTGAAGAAAATGAAAGATTGTTGCCGTTTGTAGAGCATGTAATAAAGCGGGTTGATGTTCCGGGAAAAATGATTCACGTCGATTGGGATGTTGACTGGTGACTTTGCGATTTGATGTCATTACGCTGTTTCCTGAAATGTTTTCGGCAATTACCGAGTCAGGAATTACGCGGAGGGCTTTGGAGCGCAAGCTTTGGCAGTTGGAATGCTGGAACCCTAGGCAGTGGGCGAAGGATGTGCATCGAACAGTCGATGATCGCCCTTATGGGGGTGGGCCCGGCATGGTCATGATGGCTGGACCATTGGAATGTGCAATTCAGGCGGCAAAAGTCGGCGCTGGCGATACGGCGAAAGTGATTTATCTTTCCCCTCAGGGTGCGCCGATCAAGCAGCAACGGGTGGTTGAATTAGCGGCAGGCCCAGGGGCAATTCTTTTGTGCGGCCGCTATGAAGGGATGGATGAGCGGCTCATTGATCGATGTGTTGATGAAGAGTTATCGCTCGGCGATTTTGTTTTATCCGGCGGTGAAATTGCAGCAATGGCACTGATGGATGCGTGTATCCGTCACTTGCCGGGAGCCTTGAATGATGAGTCGTCAGTAGTTGAAGATTCTTTTTCTTCAGGCTTGTTGGACTGGCCGCACTACACGCGGCCAGAGGTGTACGAGGGATGTGA
>JAYTIQ010000202.1:0-7700 GCA_043731705.1 Rugosibacter sp. | reverse complement strand
GACACGCGTGAGCAATTACAGGAAACCTATAACACAGTCAATTTACACTTCGGTCAGTTATTCCCGCAGCTTTTTGGCGGCGGCGAGGCGCGCCTCATTCTCACGGGCGATGAAATTCTGGATTCCGGAATTCAGATCATGGCGCAACCGCCAGGCAAGAAAAACTCAACCATTCATTTGCTATCAGGCGGCGAAAAAGCATTGACGGCGATTGCGCTGGTGTTTGCCATGTTCCAGCTTAATCCGGCGCCTTTCTGTATGCTGGATGAGGTGGATGCTCCGCTGGATGATTCAAACACCGTGCGGTTCTGTGACATGGTGAAACGCATGTCAGTGCAAACCCAGTTTATTTTTATTTCGCACAACAAGATCGCGATGGAAATGGCGCAGCAATTGATCGGCGTGACGATGCAGGAGCAAGGGGTATCGCGTGTGGTCGAAGTCGATATTGGCGAAGCCTTGCGGCTCGCTGACGAACAAAAGGTGGCATAAAAATGGCATTGAGCGATTTGCAGATTGTTTTGATTGGCGCCGGAGTAATTGCCGTGGCAGCTGTCTGGGCGTACAACCTGTGGCAAGAGAGAAAGCTTCACCGCATGAGCAAAACATTCTTTACTCATGCGCAGGACGATGCGTTGATTAATCCATTAATTAATCCGCCAGACGCCGAACGATTGCCTGATGATGAAGAAACGCATGACCTGGCAAATATAGCGGAACGCAAAGAGCCTACTTGCTTGTCATTCCATGAAAATGCTGTGGATGTTATCGGGCAATCGAAAGAACCTGCAGCAGGTGAATTTTCTGAACAAATCCATTACTCATTGGCTGGAAAAATTGCAGAAGAATTGCCGGCGGAGTTAGTCGATGAATGGTCAGTGCAGGTATCGACGCCAGAGCCGGTCGCTTTACCCGCAGAATGGGCGGATACCTTGACTCACTGCGTGTTGCGGTTGAATACGACAGAACCCATCCCTGCCTCGACGCTTTGGATGTTGCAGGCAGAGTGGGTTGCGCAATTAGATAAGCCGTTGTGCTGGATGGCTTATGATGACTCTGCCGCCAGCTGGCTGGCGATTGATGAAAGCGCAACGGGTCGGCATATGCATTGGGCCGCAGCATTGCAACTCGCTGATCGGCGGGGTGCAGTCTCCGAGAATACTCTGGCACATTTTTTTGACGGCATGCAGCAGTTGGCACATCACGTAGGCGCTGATTTGACTTTGCCTGATTTAACGTCGATCGCCGCGCATGCCGCCGCACTGGATACCTTTTGTGCCAATGTGGATATTCAGTTCAAAGTACATATTGTTGAATCCGCCGGTGGTGTTTTTAGTGGGACCAAGTTGCGTGGAGTGGCTGAAGCGGCCGGCATGCTGCTCGAAGACGATGGCTATTTTCACGCCCGTGATCTGGCAGGCGAAGAATTATTCACATTGATGAATCTGGGTAGCGAAGCCTTTACTCTTGATAATTTGCGTTTGCTGGTGACGCATGGTTTATCTTTGAGCCTGGATGTGCCGCGGGTGAGCGATGGGCTGGCTACCTTTGCCCGCATGTTAGCCACAGGCCAGCAACTGGCGCGGGCACTGGGTGGGGTGCTGGTGGATGCGCAACGCGTGCCCTTGACTGATGTCATGACATCGGCGATTCGCGCCAAGATCACAGAATTGCAGCAGACCATGCGTGAGGCAGATATCGTGCCGGGAAGCCCTTGCGCTCTGCGCCTTTTTTCCTGATGTCTGATTCGCTGTTTGTTGAGCAAGCCAAAAACTTGCGTGCCGCGCTCCTGCACCATGCCTATCTTTATTATGTGCTTGATGCGCCCACGATACCGGATGCTGAATACGACCGTTTATTCAGTCAGCTACAGGTGCTCGAAGCCGAACATCCCGAGCTGCAGACGCCCGATTCGCCCACACGGCGCGTAGGCGGCAAACCCTTGCCGGCATTTGGCCAGGTAATCCACGCCGTGCCTATGCTTTCGTTGAATAATGCGTTCAGTCTGGATGAAGTGGCGGCTTTCGATCGGCGCTGCCGCGAAGGGCTGGATGAAGCGGCCATTGATTATGCTTGCGAGCCGAAATTCGACGGGTTGGCGATCAGTCTGCGTTATGAAAATGGTGTGTTCGTGCAAGGCGCGACACGCGGCGATGGCGCAACAGGCGAGGACGTCACGCAGAATTTGCGCACCGTGCGCAATATCCCGTTGCGTTTGATGGGTAAGGATGTTCCGCCCCGGTTTGATGTGCGTGGCGAGGTGTTGATGTTGCGTGCCGATTTTTCCAAACTCAATGAACGCCAGCGCGCACGTGGCGACAAGGAATTCGTCAATCCACGCAATGCAGCGGCGGGCAGCCTCCGGCAGCTGGATCCTAAAATTACCGCGCAGCGGTCTTTGCGGTTTTTCGCTTACGGCGTGGCGGATGTCACTGCCGTCCAAGAAGTGGACTTTCCAGGGACGGATTCAAAGCTTCACGGCGTATCACCGGCGCCGTCCAGAGACGGATTCAAAACTTTTCATGACGAGATAATGAATCGTTTGGCAGGTTGGGGCTTTACGGTAGCCGCCGAGCGTGCGGTGATGCGTGGTGCAGCAGGGCTGGCAGCGTATTACGCAGAAATGGCGGCAGCGCGCATGCAGCTGCCTTACGATATTGATGGCGTGGTGTACAAGGTGAATGATCTGGATGATCAGGCGCAGCTTGGTTTTGTCTCGCGCGCGCCACGTTTTGCCATCGCGCATAAGTTCCCTGCAGAAGAGGCGCTGACTGCGGTGGAAGCGATCGAGGTGCAAGTGGGCCGCACGGGCGCGCTAACGCCTGTGGCGCGTCTGGCACCGGTCTTCGTCGGTGGCGTTACAGTCACTAACGTCACCTTGCATAACGAAGCCGAAGCACAGCGCAAGGATGTGCGTGTAGGCGATACGGTTAGCGTGCGTCGCGCCGGAGATGTGATTCCTGAAGTGGTGGCTGTCATCCTCGAAAAACGGCCTACGTTCACCGGGCACGGAGATGAACCATTGCATCCGCCGTTTGCCTTGCCCAAGCACTGCCCGGTATGCGGTTCTGCCGTGGAGAAATTGGAAGACGAGGCGATTGCCCGCTGTACCGGTGGCCTGTTCTGTCCGGCGCAGCGCAAACAGGCTTTGCTGCATTTTGCCAGCCGCCGCGCCATCGACATCGATGGGCTGGGCGAAAAAATTGTCGAACAACTGGTGGATAACGCGATTGTCAAAACCCCTGCCGACCTTTACAAGCTGGGGCTGATCGGCTTGGCCAATTTGCAACGCATGGCCGAAAAATCAGCCGCCAATATTCTGGCGGCCATTGAGAAAAGCAAACACACTACGCTGGCACGCTTTATTTTTGCGCTCGGCATACGTAATGTGGGCGAAGCGACCGCAAAGGATTTGTCACGATATTTTGGCAATCTGGACGCCTTGATGCAAGCGAGTGAAGATCAACTGCAACAGGTACCCGATGTCGGGCCGGTGGTGGCAGCGTCGATCGCGAATTTTTTTGCCGAGCGGCATAACATTGAAGTCATAGAGCAATTGCGTGCGGCGGGCGTGCAATGGGCTGAAGGTGAGTCCAGTGCAACAGCACCATTGGCAGTATTGCCGCTGGCAGGAAAAACATTTGTGCTGACAGGCACGTTGCCGACACTCTCGCGTGAGACTGCCAAGGAAATGATCGAAGCCCAAGGCGGCAAGGTGGCAGGTTCTGTCTCCAGCAAAACGGATTACGTCGTGGCAGGTGAAGACGCAGGCTCAACACTCGTCAAGGCGCAAGAATTAGGCATCACCCTGCTAAATGAAAATCAATTAAAGGAGCTGTTAGCGCAATGACCCACCCCAAGAAAAAAATCACCAAGGCGGTTTTTCCCGTAGCCGGCATGGGGACGCGTTTTTTGCCGGCCACCAAAGCCAGCCCTAAAGAGATGATGCCGATTGTTGATAAGCCGCTGATTCAATATGCGGTAGAAGAAGCGGTTGCTGCGGGCATTACGGACATGATTTTCGTTACCGGCCGCTCCAAGCGGTCGATTGAAGACCACTTTGATAAAGCCTACGAGCTGGAAAGCGAGCTCGAGCGCAAGGGTAAAACCGAGTTGCTCGAGTTTGTGCGTAATTTATTGCCCAAGGACATCAATTGCATTTACCTGCGCCAACCTGAACCTTTGGGTTTGGGCCATGCGGTGTTGTGTGCGCTTCCGGTAGTGGGCGATGAACCCTTTGCGGTGCTGTTGGCGGATGATCTGCTCGATGGCGAGCCGCCCGTGATGAAACAAATGGTCGATATTTACAATTACTATAAAACCTCCGTCATCGGCGTGCAGGATGTGCCACGTGAGGACACCAAAAGCTATGGCATCGTTGATGCCAAACCGCTGACCGAATCAGTCGAGCAAGTTTCGCGCATTGTTGAAAAACCCTCGCCGGAAGAAGCACCATCGACGCTAGCCGTGGTTGGTCGGTACATCCTTACCCCGCGCATTTTTCATCATTTGATGCGCATTGGCAAAGGCTCGGGTGGTGAGATTCAGCTCACGGACGGTATTGCGGCGTTGCTCGCAGAAGAGCAGGTTTTGGCTTACCGTTATCAGGGCAAGCGCTATGACTGTGGCTCAAAAATCGGTTATCTGGAAGCCACCATCGCGTTTGCCTTGCGTCATCCGGATGTGGGCACAGAATTCGCCGCATTGCTCAAGTCGATGAAATGACCTCCGCAGAGGCGAAGAAAATTCTGGCTGAGGCCGATCTCATCTGTTCAGCAGAAAAGTCGGCGCTGGCGGTACGGCGCGTGGCTGCTGCAATTGGCGAACGGCTGACCAACAGCAATCCGCTGGTGTTAGCTGTGATGGGAGGGGCCGTGGTGTTTACTGGCCAGCTTTTGCCGCTGCTGCCTTTTCCGCTGGATTTTGATTATCTGCAAGTGAGCCGCTACCGTGATAACACCACGGGTGGGCAGCTATCCTGGGTGGTTGAGCCAAAAAGTGCAGTCGCCGGGCGCTGCGTATTGGTGGTGGATGATATTCTCGACGAAGGGATTACCCTGGCCGAGATTCGTCAGCGTTTGTTTGCGCTCGGCGCGGCCGAAGTGCTCACGGCGGTTTTTGCCGACAAACAACGTGATTGCAGCAAACCGGCCACTGCTGATTTTGTCGGCATTACTGTGCCGGATCGCTATGTATTCGGCTTTGGCATGGACATCCAGGGTGCCTGGCGCAACTTGCCTGCGGTGTATGCGTTAAAGCGCGAATAAGTGCTCGTTGCACTTTTATAAAAACGCGGCGTAGTAACAGGCTATTGATCGCTACGCCGCGTGATCAAGAAAACAACTGGATTAAGCGTGTGCCTTACGCCAGGCCACCATGCCGGTCAAAATGATAATCGCGTGAATGACCAGCGTTGTTACACCCATCCACATCACCTCGTGGCTATAAACGATGCTGTAGATATCCCAAATGCTATCGACTATTTCAGTCACGATAGTCACTGGAATGATGGCAATGTATTTCATGGGATTACGAGCGCCCCACAGGGCAACTACGCCAATGGCGGCGAGCTGGATGCCAACGATGACCCATGCTTCGGTCAGCAAGCGGAACACCGGTTCTGCTTCATAAAGGGCAACGCCAGGGTACATCTTTGGCAATGTCGGGCCAAACACAGAAGGCCAGGTCAGCACGGCATTGAACACATACCAAAGCCCAAGAACAATCAGCCAGTTGCGGGTGTATTTCATTATTGCCTCCTTGATGATTTATGGTTTTTAAAACAACCGTATCTTAGTCTAATCGAGCACGTGAGAGACCAGCCCGTCAGCGAGCTTGGGTTCGAACCAGGTGGATTTGGGCGGCATCACCTGGTTGCTGTCGGCCACGTTCATTAACTGTTGCATGCTGGTTGGAAACAGGGCGAAAGCAGCGGCCATTTCGCCAGAGTCAACGCGCTTTTGCAGCTCGGCCAGGCCGCGAATGCCACCCACAAAGTCGATGCGTTTATCGCGGCGCAGGTCGGTAATGCCAAGCAAGGGACCGAGCAGATGATCCGATAATAGTGAAACATCCAGACGGGCGACCGGGTCGCTGGGGATAAGCGCTGCTTTGATAGTGAGCCGATACCATTCACCGGCTGAAGATTCTCCAGATTTCCCACCGAGATACATGCCGAATTCACCCGTGTGCGCGGGCGTGACGCGCGTCGGTGATTTTTCGACGCCGAACGCGGTTTGGCACCGTGTCACCAGCGCCGACATTTCGAGGCCATTCAAGTCTTTAACCACGCGGTTGTAATCCAGAATTTTCATCTGGTGATGCGGGAAGATGACGGTCAAAAAGTAGTCCGAGGCGAGTGTAAAGCCATCCTGGCGACGCGCGGCGGCGACGCGTGAAGCGGCAGCAGAACGGTGGTGCCCGTCGGCAATATAAAGGGCTTCCATTGCGTCGAAGCTGCGCGTGAGTGCATCGATGGTAGCTGCATCACGCACCACCCAGATTTCATGGCGTATGCCATCTTCAGCCGTGACATCTGACTCCGGTGTGCCTTTGGCGGCATCGGCGATCAACTCATCTGCTGTAGTGGATGACGGATAGG
This sequence comes from Rugosibacter sp., assembly GCA_043731705.1. GTDB lineage: Bacteria > Pseudomonadota > Gammaproteobacteria > Burkholderiales > Rhodocyclaceae > Rugosibacter. Next base: position 1,099 of record JAYTIQ010000202.1, on the reverse strand, counting down.
CCAGCAGCACAGGGCCGGTTTGTGCATTCAAAGCTTCAATCTGGCGCACGCGATCATCTTCTTTATCCGGCCGGGTGAACTCATGCTTGCGAATGCGGTTGCTGTTGTAATCAGCCACGCTCGCGGTGGCAACCAGGCCGGTTTGTACATGCGGGCCCATGGTCAAGCGGTAGATGTAATAGCAGGGCGCATCGTCACGTAGCAGCACACTCGCATCAAGCATCTTGCCCAGGTTGCTCGCGGCCATGGCATACACCGCGGGTGAATAGGGGTCTGTGCCGACGGGCAGATCAATCTCGGGTTTGGAAATATGCAGGAAGGACCAGGGCTTGCCCGCAGCGCGCTGGCGTGCCTCGTCGCTGGAGAGTACATCGTAGGGCGGCGCAGCAATTTCAGTCGCCCGACCGGGAGCAGGCCGCAAGCCGCGCAAGGGAGCGATGAGATGCGGGTTGATCAAAAACTCAGTGAAAGGCAGGGTCAAGGGCATGGTCGAATGGCTCAGAGTTCGAGAGAGTTTATTGTTCAGCTAATTGGCAAGTTTCGCAAATAATTGATGTAGCGCGGAAACCCGCTCTTGCAGTGTGGCCGTGCTTTTTTGCCATGAGAGTTTGTCCTGTCCGGCGAGTTTTATCGTGCGTTCTTTTTGAATCAGCTGAATGATTTTTGCCGGGTCAATTGGCGGGTTGGGAATGAATTGCAATTGTATCGCGGCAGGGCCGGCATCCACTTTCTTGATGCCTAACGCGCGTGCGCCCAAGCGAATGCGATGGGTTTCCAGCAGAGCGAGGGATTGGTTAGGCAAGGCACCATAGCGGTCGATCAGCTCTTCTTGCAGCAGACGCAATTCATCGTCGTTTTCGCAATTAGCCAAGCGTTTATAAAGCATCAATCGTTCATGCACGTCCGGGCAATACTCCTGAGTGAGCAGGGCAGGGATATGCAAATTGATTTCGGCGGTGAGCGCCAGCGGCAGGGTCAGATCGGGAATATCCTTGCCTGCTTTTAGTGCGGCCACAGCGGCATTGAGCATATTGGTGTACATCGCAAAACCAATTTCGTGAATCTCGCCGCTTTGGTTTTCGCCCAATACTTCACCCGC
>JAYTIQ010000201.1:0-4319 GCA_043731705.1 Rugosibacter sp. | reverse complement strand
AGGCAGCCTGATCGGCAGCGGCCTGATGATAGGCGCATGGGAAGGCAATATTCCCATGATGGCGTTGTTTCTGTCGCACGGGGCAGATGTCAATGCGGTGAATGCGCATGGCGAAACCGCCTTGTTGCATGCCAGCTGGAAGGGCCATCTTGACGCCGTGCGCTGGCTTGTTGCACAGGGTGCGCAACCCAATCGGCAGGGTAAGGCATGGTCCGCGTTGCACTACGCGGCGTTTGCCGGTCATGCAGGCATCGTGCGCTATTTGCTGACACAGGGCGCCGACATGAATGCCTTGTCGCCGAATGGCTCAACACCGCTCATGATGGCTGCAAGAGAAGGCCAGGCTGATATTGCAACGGTTTTTCTCAAAGCCGGAGCACAAGGCGGGATTGTCAATGACAATGGCGAAAATGCGGTGCGTTGGGCGATGCGTAACAACAATGTGGTTATTGCCCGCGAGATTGCTGGCAGCAAAAATTTTGCCGCCATTGCCGCCCAGCCAGCCGACAGCTGGGGCCAGGCAATACGTTCGCAGCCCGTACCGGATAGTGTCGATCGGTTGTTGCAGCAGGCCAGAAAAATGGCGGCAGCGGGGCAGCATGACGCTGCATTAAAACTGTATCGCGATGCGTTGGCGACAATGCGCAAGGCAGAGAAGCCGGTAAGCAAAGCGGCTGCGCCGCGTGCCGCCACAGGCCTGATGATTTCGGCGCAGCGTGGCAACCCGGCGGTGCAATCTGCGGGGCTGAGTTATGCCACGCCAAGGGCAGGTGTGGCGATTGAGTCGGCGGTTGGCACAGTGACTGAAAAAATCAGCAATAACGCCAAGGAAACGAATGCTGCCGATCCAGCAGAAGAACTTTTAAGCCGCGCCCGTGCGCTTGAAGCGGCTGGCCAGCGTGGCGAGGCGCTAACCGCGTATCGTCAGGCGGCTGCCTTGATGCGCGGCACACAGGCTGCTCCCTGATGGGCCCGACAACAAATTGGCTGTAGGGCTGCTGCGGAATATTAGCCAAATAATCCTGGTGGCCTGCCTTTGCAGGCCAGAAAGTCGGCGCTGGTAATACGGTGGTGAAGTTAGGTTTCGGCTAAATTTGATCTGCATTATTTGATCTGTATTAAGATCGGTAATCAGTGTGCTTGCAATGGCGGCTTGTTCCGCATGGCCGGTGTGCTAACGGCACATGCTGCCAGATCAGGGCCAAGCATGATGGTAGAGCATCATGGTATTATCTCGCACCGCAGCAAAAAGTGGGGCAGCCAAGTTACTTCCAGTCGCTGTCACTCCACCCCTTGCAAGCCATTATTTGAGATTTCATCCACTTTCCCGTCCTTAAGTCATTCAGTTACCCGGTCTGTCCGGTTTGCCCATGCCTTTACCTGCTCCCACCGTTTCTCGAAAAATAGTTCATATTCGCCGCGTCGAAATCGAATGCTGGCATCGTGAAGACGGACTGTTGGATATTGAAGCGCGCATGACCGATCTGAAAGACAAGGATTATCCGCTGCCACCGTCGCTGGGGGTGCGCACTAAAGGCGAGCCTTTGCACGACATGCGCGTGCGGGTCACCGTGGATCTCAATATGACCATTCACGACGCAGTCGCCAGTTCAGATGCGGTGCCCTATCCCGGAGGTTGTGACACGATTGCACCGGTGTATCGACAGTTGATTGGCTTGAACTTGCTCAAAGGCTTTCGTCGCGCAGTGACTGAGCGCTTTGGCGGGGTGCGTGGCTGCTCACATATTACCGAGCTACTAAGCGCGCTACCAACTGCTGCTTTCCAGACCATGGCCAGTCTTCAGCGCGATAACGGCGTCATGGATTGGGATGAGCGAGTGACCAAGCAACCTGTCCAGCTCGATAAATGCCATGCGCTGGAAATTTCTTCAGAGACCGTGCGGCGTTTCTATCCGCGATGGTATGTACAAAATAAGGCCGACAGCTAGGCGAGGCCGGTTAAAATCCAAAAGTTTCATCATTCTCAAATACCTTCACACCCCCAGTAGCATTAACCATTGACCACAAGGATAAGGATGACGCATGAAAATTCATGAATATCAGGGTAAAGAACTCCTGAAACAATTTGGGATGACGGTGCCAACGGGCATTGCGTGTTTTTCTGTGGATGAGGCTGTGAAAGCTGCCGAAGAACTCGGCAGGACGCTGGGCACCAAGGTATGGGTTGTGAAGGCACAAATTCACGCCGGTGGGCGTGGCAAGGGCGGTGGCGTGAAGGTAGCCAAATCGCTCGATGAAGTTCGTCAATACGCCAGCCAGATTCTGGGCATGCAGCTCATTACGCATCAAACGAGCGCTGCTGGGCAAAAGGTGAATCGCCTGCTGATTGAAGAAGGCGCCGACATCAAAAAAGAATATTACCTCGCCGTGCTGACCGACCGCGCCACGCAAAAGGTCGCGATCATGGCGTCAAGCGAAGGCGGAATGGACATCGAAGAAGTTGCCCATGCCACGCCGGAAAAGATTCTCAAGGAATTCATCGATCCATTGGTAGGTGTCACCGATCAGCAGGCGCTGCTTTTAGCACAAGGCATTGGCGTGCCGGCGGCTTCGCAAGCCGACGCGGTTCAGCAGATCAAGGCACTATATACCTGCTACATGGAAACAGATGCCAGCCTGGCTGAAATCAACCCGCTGATTTTGGAAGGCACCGGCAAGATCAAGGCGCTGGATGCGAAGTTTAACTTCGATCCCAACGCGTTGTTCCGCCATCCTGAAATCGTGGCTTATCGCGATCTGGATGAAGAAGATCCAGCCGAAATCGAAGCTTCGAAATTTGATCTGGCGTATATCTCGCTCGACGGCAATATCGGGTGCCTGGTGAATGGCGCTGGCCTGGCCATGGCAACCATGGATACCATCAAGTTGTTCGGCGCGGAACCCGCTAACTTCCTTGATGTTGGTGGTGGTGCGACGACCGAGAAAGTCACCGAAGCATTCAAGATCATGCTCAAAAATCCTGCCGTCAAAGGTATTTTGGTGAATATCTTCGGCGGTATCATGAAGTGCGACACCATTGCCAATGGGGTGGTCACCGCCGCGCGCGAAACGCATCTTTCGGTGCCGCTGGTCGTGCGCATGAAAGGCACAAATGAAGATCTCGGCAAACAGATTCTGAAAGACTCCGGCTTGCCGATTATTTCTGCCGACACCATGGCTGATGCCGCCACCAAGATTGTCGCCGCTCTGCGCTAAGCATTGCGCCAAGAATCACGCTAAGGAAAATTAACCATGTCCATTCTGATTGATAAAAACACCAAGGTCATCACGCAAGGCATCACCGGTAAAACCGGGCAGTTCCATACTGAAAAATGTCAGGAATACGCCAACGGCAAAAATTGTTTTGTTGCTGGCGTAAATCCGAAAAAAGCGGGTGAGAGCATTTTTAACATTCCGATTTTTGCTTCTGTCAAAGAAGCCCAATCGGAAACAGGCGCCACGGTTTCCGTCATTTATGTGCCGCCCGCAGGCGCAGCCGACGCGATCTGGGAAGCCTGCGAAGCCGATCTTGATCTGGCGATTTGCATCACTGAAGGTATTCCTGTGCGCGACATGCTCATGGTGCGTAACAAGATGAAGAAGAAAGTGGCTGCCGGTGGCAAAGAGACCCTGCTGCTCGGCCCCAACTGTCCTGGCCTGATTACGCCGGATGAAATCAAGATCGGCATCATGCCTGGCCATATCCATCGCAAGGGCCGTATCGGCGTGGTTTCGCGTTCCGGCACCTTGACCTATGAAGCCGTGGCGCAGCTGACCGAAATCGGTCTGGGCCAATCGTCCGCAGTCGGTATTGGTGGCGATCCGATCAATGGGTTAAAGCACATTGATATCATGCGGATGTTCAATGAGGATCCGGAAACTGATGCGGTGATCATGATTGGTGAAATCGGCGGCCCGGACGAAGCTGATGCTGCACTGTGGTGCAAGGCCAACATGAAAAAACCCATCGTCGGCTTTATCGCTGGTGTAACCGCACCTGCAGGCAAACGCATGGGCCATGCCGGTGCGTTGATTTCCGGCGGTGCGGATACGGCAGAAGCCAAGTTGGCGGTTATGGAAGATTGCGGTTTCAAGGTGACACGTAATCCGTCAGAAATGGCCAAATTGCTCAAAGCCATGCTGTAATGAAAAGTTCCCGAAGAGATGCACTGCGTCGGCGCTGGTGATACGGCGCGAAGACTGAAAAAGCCGCTCCGGCATATGCTAGAGCGGCTTTTTTGTTTTCAGGGCCCGTGAAATTTACCGAGTTGCCTTGTATTATTCAAACCTACCCAGCAGGAACGGCGAGTAAGCTCGAG
>JAYTIQ010000200.1:0-12358 GCA_043731705.1 Rugosibacter sp. | reverse complement strand
CTCCTCGTATTTCAACAACGCCAATGGCGCCTTTGACGCGCACATCACTAACATTCGCAAATTGACAACACGGCGCGAGTTCTTCTTTTAGTTGCAACTCTATGGCTGCAACCTGCGCCAGACGTGGTTCTTGCGCGAACAGGTCGAGCGAGGCATGTGCGGCGGCACATGCCAGCGGATTCGCCATGAATGTCGGACCATGCATTAAAGCCGCAGCAGGATCATCACTGAGAAAGGCTTCGAATACGTGACGCCGCGCCACGGTAGCGGCCAAGGCGAGCGTGCCGCCGGTGAGCGCCTTGGAAAGACACAGGATGTCGGGTGTGATACCTGCTTCTTCGCAGGCGAAAAGGCGCCCTGTGCGTCCAAAGCCGGTCATGATTTCGTCCGCAATCAACAGCACATTATGCCGTGCGCAGCTTGCGGCTACTCTGGTTAACGTGGGTGCATCATGCATTTTCATGCCGCCCGCGCCTTGTACTAGCGGTTCAATAATCACGGCGGCCACTTCATGGGCATGCAGCGCCAGGCATTGCTCAAAAGCGGCGTGGCTGGTCTCGGTCGTGGGTAATTCAGCCATGATTTCTTTGGGCATGGCTGCGGCAAATCGTGTATGCATACCCTCTTCAGGGTCGCAGATCGCCATGGTGGCAAAGGTGTCGCCGTGATAGCTGTGGCGAAAGTGAATGATGCGCTGGCGTTTGGGCTGGCCACCGTTGATCCAGTACTGGCGGGCCATTTTGAGCGCCACTTCGACTGCGACCGAGCCGGAGTCAGTGAAGAAGACGCGCTCCAGATCACCCGGCAATAGCGCGGCCAAGCGTGAGGCAAGCCTTAAGGCGGGCTCATGTACCAGACCGCCAAACATGACATGCGGCATGACATCAAGCTGGTGGTTTACTGTTGCGCGAATATGCGGGTGATTGTAGCCATGGCAAGCAGTCCACCAAGATGACGTGCCATCAATCAGCTCACGCCCATCCGCCAAACGAATGCGCACACCGTGGGTTGCTACGGCGAGTTGAGGAGCTGGCGCGGTGGCCATTTGGGTATAGGGCAACCAAATGCAATCAAGCGTGGAGTCAAGCGCGGCAATGGGTTTTGTAGTGGGCATGCTGGTAATCAATAAAGATGGATCGCCATGCCAGTGTACCCGCGGGTATTGATATTTTGTGCGCAGCAGGAGAGGGCGAGGCCCGCGAACAAGCAGGGGGTGTGTGCTGTGTTGTGATAGATTGACATCGTCAGCAAGGTGGATGATTCACCGGTTATTTTTTAACGCATCAACGCCGCTAATGTAATCAACTTAGCAACGAAAAGGGAAGCACATGAAGCAAGTGCTGCATCTGCCAGTCTCAAACACATACTTGAGTCAGGTTGAAAAACTGAACATGGAGACATAGCTTATTTCACTACCTCGAGTTTTATGGCGTGGCTTGCTGGTCGTTTGCCTGATCTATCTCCCTTACGCCAAGGCAGAGTCTCCAGCTTTGGCTGTGACTGGTGGTGTGTTTGACTATAGCGTGCAGGCGGGTGACTCCCTGATTAAAATTGGTGCGCGCTTTGGCGTTGCAGCAGAAGTACTGGCGCGTGATAATGGCTTGAAGGCGAACGTTCGCTTAGTGCCTGGGCAAGGCATAGTGGTCGACAACCGGCATATTGTGCCCGCCGTGCTAGAGAACGGCTTGCTCATCAATTTGCCGCAGCGCATGCTTTATTTTTTCCGCGATACTCAACTTGTTGCTGCTTATCCTGTAGGGCTGGGTAAACCGACTTGGCGGACACCGGCAGGTGAATTTAGCATCATCAATAAGTCGGATAACAAAACCTGGATCGTGCCGCGATCTATTCAAGAAGAGATGCGGCGCACAGGCAAAGAAGTCAAAACGAGTGTGCCACCGGGGCCGGATAATCCGCTGGGTAAATACTGGCTGGGGCTTAGTCTTGATTCCATCGGAATTCACGGCACCATCGCACCCGCAAGTATTTATCTTTTTCAAAGTCATGGCTGTATTCGTCTGCACCCTGATGATATCGAAGCGCTTTTTGCGCAAGTGTCTCAGGGAGCAAAGGGCCGTATTATTTACAGTCCATTGCTCATGACAGAATCCGCAGGGCGTATTTTTCTTGAGGTGCAACGGGATAGTTACAATCGCGGCGGTGTTTCCATGGTTGCCTTAGAGCAGTTGGCCCGCGAAAAATCGTTGACGGAGCGTATCGACTGGGTGCATGCTGAAAAAGTGTTAAAGCTGAAAGATGGTATTGCGCGTGATATTACTGCCACACCGTCTGCTGGCTTGCATTGATAGGAGGGTGGCAAAATGAGTCAGCGAGTATGTACGAAACGGCGTGGATGGCTTAAGGCAGGTGCAGTAGGCACCGCATTTGCGCTGACAGGATTGCGTAGCTGGTCAGCCTTGGCCGCTGTTGATCGAAAATCAAACGGTGTGCGTGAGCTTACGCTTTACAACCAGCATACCGGCGAAAATCTTAAGACCCGTTATTGGGCTGAGGGTAATTACTTGCCCGATGCGCTAACCGATATCAACCATATTTTGCGGGATTATCGGACCAATGATGTGCGTCCGATGGAGTTGCCTTTACTTGATTTGCTGTACACCCTGCAGGGCGTGCTGGCAACACCGAAGCCGTTTCAGATTATTTCAGGTTACCGCTCGCCACAAACCAATGCCATGCTGGCCGCGCACTCAGGTGGTGTAGCCAAAAGCAGTTTGCACATGCAGGGCCGGGCAATTGATATTCATGTGGAAGGCATTCCTCTGGATCAGCTACGCCGTGCGGCTATCGCGTTACAAGTGGGGGGCGTCGGTTACTACCCCGCATCAAATTTTGTGCATGTAGATACGGGCCGTGTGAGGGCCTGGTAATACGCCCGCCAAGGTAGTTTTCTGCTATTTTCCTTTTGTGTTTTAGTACGTAGTTATTTCCCGATATGGCGCGCGCTGTTTCAATGGGATAGAGTAGACCGTCGCCGCCATCATCAAGACCTTCCCCAGCGTGCGCGAGCAGGACCAAAAAGCGCACGGGCATTACCTGACCAAGGCATTGATCCTGGCCTACATGAACGCCGTGGCGGCAGGGGACTTCACCACCGTGGTGCATGTCAATACTGTAGTCGATAGCGTGGCACAGACGGTGTGAAACGCAAAAAGTCGGTGCTGATGATACGGCGATAACACTTGGCCAAGCGTTGCATCCGTTGGGTAGTAAGCGTATAAATTAACGGCGTCATTTGTTGAGCGGTAGTCACTTATTTTCGATAAAGGAGGCGATCATGCTGGATACGCATTGGACGATCAAGGGACGGGAATTCACCAACTGCAACTGCGCGTATGGCTGCCCGTGCCAGTTCAACGCCTTGCCGACGCACGGGAACTGTCAAGCGGTGGTCGGGATGCAGATTGACGAGGGGCATCACGGCAACACCCCATTGGACGGGCTCAAGTTCGTCGGCATATTTTCCTGGCCGGGGCCTATCCATGAGGGCCGGGGTCAGGCGGCGGTCATCATCGGGGAAGAAGCGACAGCGCCGCAGCGTGAAGCGCTGTTGCGCATCCTCAGCGGGCAGGATACGGAACCCGGCGCGACAATCTTCCAGGTGTTCTCCGCCACCTTCGACAAAATGCATGAGCCTGTTTTCGCGCCCATCGACTTTGAAGTCGACATTGACGCACGTAAAGCCCGTGTGAATGTGCCCGGCCTGGTCGAAGGGCGCGGCGCGCCCATTGTCAATCCGGTGACGGGCGCCGAGCACCGCGCGCGGATTGATATCCCCGATGGGTTCGAATACACCATCGCCGAAATGGGGCGCGGCTGGTCTACGACATCCGGCGCAATCCAGTTGAACCTGGCCGACAGCTACGGGCAATTCGCCCACATTCATCTCTGCCAGAGCGGCATCGTGCACTGACGGCGTATGTCCGGCAGCGTGCTTGAGAAGGCGCTGCGCCACGACCGTTATGCCGTCGTGGCGGCGCTGCTTGCGATAACCGCCCTCGCCTGGGTTTATCTGCTGTGGCTGGCCGCCGACATGGACATGCCGGGCATGGATGCCGCCGATATGGGCATGTTAATGCCGCCGCGTGCGTGGACGCCGGCGGATATCGGATTTGTATTGCTGATGTGGATTGTCATGATGGTCGGCATGATGACGCCGAGTGCAGCGCCGATGATCCTGCTCTACGCCCGGGTCGGCAGGCAGGCGGCATTACAGGGGAAGCCGTTCGCAGCGATGGGATGGTTCGCCGCAGGCTACCTCTGCGCCTGGACCGGTTTTTCCGTTGCGGCCACTTCCGTGCAATGGTTGCTTGAGCGCTTGGCGCTGCTATCACCCATGATGACCAGCACGAGTATTTACTTCAACGGCATCATCTTGATCGCCATCGGCATCTACCAATGGACGCCGTGGAAATACGCCTGCCTTGCCCAATGCCAGGCGCCGTTCTCGTTCATCCAGCGCCACGGCGGCTTTCGCCCCGAGGCGATGCGTTCCCTGCGGCTTGGCGTTGTGCATGGCGCCTATTGTGTGGGCTGCTGCTGGGCATTGATGGCGCTGTTGTTTGTCGGCGGTGTGATGAACACTTTGTGGATTGCCAGCATTGCGCTGCTGGTTCTGGCGGAAAAGATGCTGCCCGTTGCCCGCTTCATCCCCCGCCTGACAGGCCTGGCCTGTATCGTTGGCGGCGTCTGGTTGCTGAGTCGGCTGCCATGACTATGTGCGGATTCTCTGCGAGCCATTCAATTGACTGATACGATGCGCACCTGATTTCAATCTCCGCGTTCGCGCGGCACCCGCTGCCAGCGGGTCTTTTTCAGGAATGCTCATGCTTACCGAAACACCGCACGTTATTTATCTCAAGGACTACACCCCACCTGCGTGGTGGATCGACACAGTTGATTTGCATGTGGCGATTCAAGATGGGTACGCCGAGGTGCGCGCCAAACTGGGTTGTCGGCGAAATATGCAAGTGGTGGGTGGCGAATTAGTTTTGAATGGCGTGGCGCTGGATTTAAGAAAAGTCGGCGTTGATGATACGGCGCTGGATGCATCGCAATACACGCTGACGGATGACACGCTGACCATCCATGCGCCGCTGCCGGACAATTTCGTGCTGGAAACCGTGGTGCGCATTCTGCTGGATCAAAATACGCAGCTCTCCGGGCTGTACCGTTCGCGCGATGGCTATTTCACGCAATGCGAGGCCGAGGGCTTTCGCCGCATCACCTTTTTCCCCGACCGGCCGGATGTGATGGCGCGCTACACCTGCACCATCGAAGCCGACCGCGAGCGCTTTCCGCAACTGCTCTCCAACGGCAATCTGGTGGCCGAGGGCGAGACGGAACATGGCCGCCACTGGGCGCGTTGGGAAGACCCTTTCGCCAAGCCGTGCTACCTTTTCGCGCTGGTAGCGGCCAGGCTGGATGTGCTGGAGGATACCTTTGTGACCGCATCCGGCCGCCAGGTGCGCTGCGCGGTGTATGTCGAGCCGGGCAAGCTTGATCAGTGCGGCCACGCCCTGGCGGCGTTAAAAAAATCCATGCGTTGGGATGAAGAACGCTTCGGACTGGAGATGGACCTCGATGGCTACATGATCGTCGCGGTGGGCGACTTCAACATGGGGGCGATGGAGAACAAGGGCCTCAATATTTTCAACACCAAGTATGTGCTGGCGCGCCAGGATACGGCGACCGACATGGATTACCAGGCCATCGACCGCGTGGTGGGGCACGAGTATTTCCACAACTGGACGGGCAACCGCGTGACCTGCCGCGACTGGTTTCAGTTGTCCTTGAAGGAAGGGCTGACCGTGTTCCGCGATCAGGAATTTGGCGCGGATGTGCATTCGCGCGCAGTGACGCGCATCCAGGAAGTGCGCACGCTGCGCATCGCGCAGTTCCCCGAGGACGCGGGGCCGATGGCGCACCCGATCCGCCCGGCGTCTTATGCCGAGATCAATAATTTCTACACCGCGACGGTCTATGAGAAGGGCGCGGAAGTGGTGCGCATGATCCAGACGCTGATCGGGCGCGAGGCTTTTCGCCGCGGCATGGATTTGTATTTCGCGCGCCATGATGGGCAGGCGGTGACCTGCGAGGATTTTGTCGCCGCGATGGAGTCAGCCAGTGGCATGAACCTCACGCAGTTCCGCCGCTGGTATGCCCGCGCGGGCACGCCGCGCTTGCATGCCGAGGGGCAGTATGACGCGGCCACCAAGCATTACACCCTGACCCTGGCGCAAAGCCTGGCGCCAACGGCCTATGAAGCGCGGCTGCGGGAAGCGGGCTTGCCGGTGGAAGATGGCCCGCTGCATATTCCCGTCGCGGTCGGTTTGGTGCTGCCCGATGGCAATGACGCTTTTTTAGGGCAGACAAAGATGCTCTCGCTCACTGAAACCCAGCAGACTTTCGTCTTCGACGATATTCCAGCGGCGCCTGTGGTGTCTTTGCTGCGCGATTTTTCAGCGCCCGTGCACTTGGATTTCGAGCAGACGGACGCAGAGCTCGCGCATTTGATGGCGCAGGATTCAGATGCCTTTAACCGCTGGGAGGCGGGGCAGCGCCTGGCCACGCGTGTGCTGCTGGCGGGTATCGCGGCGGATGGTAAGGGTAATAGCTGGATTCCGGCGAGTTTTGTGGCTGCTTGTGGGCGTGTGCTCGATGCTGGTTTAGGTGTCGGCGACAGCGCTGCGCTGTCGGCCGAAGCATTGACGTTGCCGGCAGAGCAAGTGCTGGCCGAGGAGGTGGCAGGTCGTGGTGGCGTTATCGACCCGGAGGTGATCCATCAAGCCCGCATCAACCTGCGCCGCTATCTAGCCAAGCAATTGTGGCCTGGCTTTGAAAAAGTGTGGACGATGTTGGCAACGACAGAGCCGTATGCGCCGGAGGGCGCACAGCTGGGTCGCCGCGCCTTGCGCAATGTGTGTCTTGGCTATCTTGCGGAAAGTGAGGCGGACTATCTGCAAGCCACAGTCTTGCCACGCTTGATGGCGCAGTTGAATCACAGCGACAACATGACGGATGCCAGCGCGGCGCTGGGTGTTTTAGCGAATCTTGATCTGCCCGAGCGTGAAACGGCACTCGCCATTTTTTATGCCAAATGGCAGGATGAAGCGCTGGTGGTCGACAAGTGGCTGCAAGTCCAGGCCACTTCGCGCCTGGCGGACACCACGGCGCGGGTCAGTGAACTCATGCATCACCCGGCGTTTGACATGAAAAACCCGAACAAGGTGTATGCCCTGGTGCGCAGCTTTTGCGCCGCCAACCCGCGCCATTTTCATGCGGCGGATGGCAGCGGCTACCGGCTGGCGGCGGATTTCATCATCGGGCTGCAGGCGATGAACCCGCAAGTGGCGTCCCGCATCGCCCGCAGCTTTGACCGCTGGCGGCAGTTCGATGCCGCGCGTCAGGGGCACGCGCGGCAAGCGCTGGAGCGGATTGCGGCGTGCAAGGATCTGGCGAAAGACGTGGCTGAAGTCGTGGCCAATGCCTTGAAGTAAGCGTTAAGCATGAGCGCGTATTTCGTCACCGGCACAGGCACGGATATTGGCAAGACGTGGCTGACCTGTGCGCTGTTGCGCCATTGGCACGACGCTGGACGGGCGGTGCAGGCTTTCAAGCCTGTGTTGTCCGGCTTTGACATGGCGACAGCGGAAGCGAGTGATGCCGGGAAAATTCTGGCGGCATTGGGGCGAAAGATTGATGTCGCGGCACTGGACGAGATTGCGCCCTGGCGGTTTGCCGCGCCCTTGTCGCCTGATATGGCAGCGGCGCGCGAGGGGCGGCGGGTGGATTTTGAGACCTTGGTCGCTTTGACGCACCGTATCGCCAGCGCCGAGTTTTTGCCGACGCTTGTCGAAGGCGTTGGTGGCGTGATGGTGCCGCTGGATGCGGAACACACTGTACGCGACTGGATTGCGGCCAGCGGTTTGCCGTGCATTCTGGTGGTGGGTAGTTACCTGGGCAGTTTGAGCCACACGCTGACGGCGCTTGAGTCGCTACGCAAAGTCGGCGCTGGTGTGACGGCAATTGTGGTCAATGAGTCGCCTGAATCGTTAGTTAGTCTCGATGACACGCTCACTGCGCTGCGTCCCCATGTCGGCGGTGTGGATCTTGTGGCCATCGCGCGCGCTGCACCTCAAGCTGGCATTGAAGCACTCGGGTTTCTGCTGCGTTGATGGGACTTAAAGCCTTATACTGCGCCCTTTTGTTTCCTACTCTATGTTCCTTACTTTCTCCCGGATGAATCATGAGCATCAAACCTGACAAGTGGATACGTCGCATGGCCGAGCAGCACGGCATGATCGAGCCTTTTGAGCCTAGCCTGGTACGCGAAGTGGATGGCAAGAAGATCGTCTCCTATGGCACCTCAAGCTATGGTTACGACATCCGTTGCTCGCGCGAATTTCGGGTGTTCACCAACATCTATTCAACGATCGTCGACCCGAAGAATTTCGATCCCAATTCGTTCGTTGAAATGGATGGTGATTACTGCGTCATTCCACCGAATTCGTTTGCTCTGGCACGCACGATGGAATATTTCCGCATTCCACGCAATGTGTTGACGGTGTGCCTGGGCAAGAGCACTTATGCACGCTGCGGCATCATCGTCAATGTCACACCTTTCGAGCCAGAATGGGAAGGTTATGTGACGCTGGAGTTTTCCAACACCACGCCGCTACCAGCAAAAATTTATGCCGGTGAGGGCTGCGCGCAAGTATTGTTTTTTGAGTCCGATGAGGTCTGTGAAACATCGTACAAGGATCGTGGTGGGAAATATCAGGGGCAAGTCGGCGTGACCTTGCCGAAGATATGACCATGCGTTTTCATTTCCCCATCATCGTTATCGACGAAGATTTTCGCTCTGAGAATGCCTCGGGGCTGGGCATTCGTGCGCTGGCGGAGGCAATCAAGCTGGAAGGCATCGATGTGCTGGGTGTGACCAGTTATGGCGATCTATCGTCATTCGCCCAGCAGCAGAGCCGGGCTTCTGCCTTTATTCTGTCGGTGGATGATGAGGAGCTTGCCAATGAAGGCGAAGAGACGATCGCCGAGCTGCGTGCTTTTGTCGAGGAGATTCGTTACAAGAACGCCGAGATCCCGATTTTTCTGCATGGAGAGACGCGCACCAGCCGACATATTCCCAACGACATCCTGCGCGAGCTGCATGGCTTCATCCACATGTATGAAGACACGCCGGAATTCATTGCGCGGCATGTGGTGCGTGAAGCGCGCTCGTATCTGGATTCACTGTCACCGCCGTTCTTTAGGGCGTTGGTGCACTACGCGGCGGATGGTTCATATAGCTGGCATTGCCCCGGCCATTCGGGCGGCGTTGCCTTTCTGAAAAGTCCGGTCGGACAGATGTTCCACCAGTTCTTCGGCGAGAACATGCTGCGTGCGGATGTCTGCAACGCAGTTGAAGAACTCGGCCAATTACTCGATCACACGGGACCGGTGGCCGCGTCCGAGCGCAATGCGGCGCGCATTTTCAATGCGGATCATTTGTTTTTTGTCACCAACGGCACATCGACTTCGAACAAGATCGTCTGGCATTCCACCGTGGCGCCGGGGGACGTGGTGGTGGTCGACCGCAACTGCCACAAATCCATTTTGCACGCGATCATGATGACTGGTGCAATCCCCGTATTTTTGATGCCGACGCGCAACAACTACGGCATCATCGGGCCGATTCCGCGTGAGGAATTTCTCTGGGAGAACATCCAGAAAAAGATCGACGCCAACCCGTTCATCATCGACAAGAACGCCAAGCCGCGCGTGTTGACGATTACGCAAAGCACCTATGACGGCATTTTGTACAACGTCGAAGACATCAAGGAGATGCTTGATGGAAAAATCGACACGCTGCATTTTGATGAAGCCTGGCTGCCGCATGCGGCGTTCCATGATTTTTATGGCGATTATCACGCCATTGGCGCCGACCGTCCGCGTTGTAAAGAGTCGATTATTTTTTCTACGCAATCCACGCACAAGCTTTTGGCGGGTTTATCGCAAGCATCGCAGATTCTGGTGCAGGATGCGGATGGCAACAAGCTCGACCGCGATGTCTTCAACGAAGCCTATCTGATGCACACCTCAACCTCGCCACAGTATTCCATCATCGCTTCGTGCGATGTGGCAGCAGCGATGATGGAAGCCCCGGGCGGCCCGGCGCTGGTTGAAGAATCCATTGCCGAGGCGCTGGATTTCCGCCGCGCCATGCGCAAGGTCGATGAAGAGTGGGGCGTGGACTGGTGGTTCAAGGTTTGGGGGCCGGACGATCTTTCCGAAGAAGGCATCGAAGAGCGCGAAGCCTGGATGCTCAAGGCGGGCGAGCGCTGGCATGGCTTTGGCAATCTGGCCGAGGGCTTTAATCTGCTCGATCCGATCAAGGCCACCATTATCACGCCGGGGCTGGATATGGATGGCGATTTCTCTGACGACATTGGCATGCCGGCGGCAATTGTCACCAAATACCTCGCTGAGCATGGCGTGATTGTCGAGAAATGCGGGTTGTATTCCTTCTTCATCATGTTCACTATCGGCATCACCAAGGGCCGCTGGAATACGCTGGTGACGGCGCTGCAACAATTCAAGGATGACTACGACCGTAATCACCCGCTGTGGAAAGTGCTGCCTGAGTTTGTCGTCAAACATCCGCGTTACGAGCGCGTGGGTCTGAAGGATTTATGCACGCAGATTCATGCAGTATATAAGGCCAATGACATTGCGCGACTGACGACTGAAATGTATTTGTCGGCGATGGTACCGGCAATGCGTCCGGCCGATGCGTTTGCCAAGATGGCGCATCGTGAAATTGATCGCGTCGGCATTGATGAACTCGAAGGCCGCGTGACGGCAGTGTTGCTAACCCCGTATCCTCCCGGCATACCGTTGTTGATTCCGGGCGAGCAGTTCAACGGCACGATTGTTCGCTATCTGAAATTTGCACGCGAGTTCAATGAAAAATTTCCTGGGTTTGAAACGGACATTCACGGTCTGGTAAAAGACGCCAGCAATGGTAGCGTGCGTTACTACGTGGATTGCGTCAGGGAATAAGCGAGACTCTGAGTCAAGCTCAAAAAGTCGGTGCTGATGAAGCCACTGGTAAGGCAACTGCACAGCAAGAAGGGGCAGGAAAGAACCCTGCCCGCGTAGCTAGAGATGTGCTACAAGGCGGTCAAGCAAAAAAACGCTTTCCTCGCCGTAGCGGATGGCAATACGCCGACTTACCAACTTACTTTGATCGTTGGTAGCTGACGAAATCATAGGCCAGCCCGTCGGGGCTGACATGTGATTCGCGCGTCAGCTCTGACCAATCGACGCGGTTGAATTCTGGAAAATGTGCATCACCGGCCACCTCGACGTGGATTTCGGTGAGTTCCAGGCGTTGCGCCAGCGGTAGTGTCTGAGCGTAAATTTCTGCGCCGCCAATCACAAAGGCAGTGGCTTGGTTTGTGCAGGCGGCAATCGCGGCTGCGACAGAATTAACCACGGTCGCGCCCTGGGCACAATAGCCAGGAGTGCGCGTGATGACGATGTTATGCCGTCCAGGTAGCGCCCGGCTAAGCGACTCCCAGGTCTTGCGTCCCATGATGATGGGATGGCCGAGAGTGAGCGCCTTAAAGCGTTTCAAGTCATCGGCAATGCGCCAGGGCAAGGTATTGTCTGCACCAATCACACCGTTGGCGGCGATAGCAGCAATGAGCACAATACAGGGTGAAGATGCATTGGTGTTGGTCATGAGGTCAGGGTTTTTGCATGAGTGTCTGATAAAGAGCGGTATAGTGCTGCGTCGGCGAGTTCCAGCTAAAGTCGGCGCTCATGCCACGGCGCTGGAGAGTTTTCCAGCGCCGGGTATTGTGCCAGAGCGTCACGGCACGGCGAATTGTTGTCAGCAATGCGGCGGGCGTGATGCGTGAGAATACAAAGCCGTTGCCATGCCGGGTGTCGGCGGCATCGATCACCGTGTCAGCCAGCCCGCCCGTGGCATGCACGATGGGCGGCGTACCGTAACGCAGGCTGTACATCTGGTTCAAGCCACAGGGTTCGAAGCGTGAGGGCATCAGAAACAGGTCGGCCCCAGCCTCGATGCGGTGGGCGAGTCTTTCTTCAAAACCGATATGCACAGCGAATTGCCCCGGCCATTGTGCCGCGAGGGTGCGAAAGGCGGCTTCCAGCTCATGTTCTCCGTTACCGAGCACGACCAGTTGCACCGGCAATGTCGCGAGCTCCTTGGCAATGTCGATCACCAGATCCAGGCCTTTCTGCTCGGTGAGGCGGCTGACAATGCCGATTAATGGCATTTTTGTTGTCGCCACCAGACCTATTTCGGCGCGTA
>JAYTIQ010000199.1:0-3106 GCA_043731705.1 Rugosibacter sp. | reverse complement strand
CGTAGCGTATGGCCTAGTGCTGCGCGTGCCGTGCGCAGGCTGGCAATCGTTTCATGCACCTGCATCAGTAGCAATGCTCCGGCGCAGGGAAGCTGCCGTCCTTGACTGCCTTGACATACGCGGTAACCGCACCGTCAATGCTTTGCGCCTCGGCCATGAAGTCTTTCACGAAACGGCCTTTCTTGCCGGGATACACACCCAGCATGTCATGCAGCACCAGCACCTGACCATCGCAATCCTTGCCCGCGCCTATGCCTATCGTGGCGCAAGCTTTGAGCTGCCGCGTGATTTCACCGGCCAGTTCAGCGGGCACCATTTCCATCACCATCATGCTCGCCCCCGCATCTTCCAGCGCCTGTGCATCAGCCTTCATGCGCGCAGCGGCTGCTTCTCCCCTGCCCTGCACGCGATAGCCGCCCAGCGCATGCACCGATTGCGGCGTGAGGCCAATGTGCGCGCATACCGGCACGCCGCGTTCGACCAGAAAATGCACCGTCCCGGCCATCACTTCACCGCCTTCCAACTTGACCATTTCAGCGCCTGCCGCCATCAAGCGCACAGCGTTGCGCATAGCCTGATCGAAAGACTCGTGATAGCTGCCAAACGGCATGTCCGTCAAACACATCGCGCGCTGCGCCATATGGCCAACGCACTCGGTGTGATACACCATTTGATCCATCGTCACTGGCAAAGTAGATGTTTTACCCTGCAACACGTTGCCGAGTGAATCACCAACGAGAATCACATCCACGCCGCAGCGGTCTTCCAAGGCGGCAAAGCTGGCGTCATAACCCGTGAGCATGGCGATTTTTTCGCCCTCGTTTTTCATACGCAGCAACTCAGGCAGAGTGATGGGTTTGTTCGATGCGAGATAGGTCATGGCGATCTAAAAATAATGAAATAAACGGCGCTTAGGATACACAAAGCACATGATCAAAACCCACAAATAATTATGGATGCAGCCGTTCAATCCGCTGATCCGCGCATTGTGCCAACAAATCGCTCACGGCACCCAAGCCCGGAATCACCAACTGCGGCGCGATTTCTGCCAGTGGCGCGAGCACGAAGGCACGCTGATACATGCGCGGATGCGGCAGGATGAGTTGCGCATCGTCGCTCTTCATGTTGCCATATAACAGCAGATCGAGATCCAGTGTGCGCGGCGCGTTGGGCACAGGGGTAGCAAAATCGCGCTGGCGACCGAAGCGCACTTCAATCACAAATAACTGGGCGAGAAAAGTCGGCGCTGGCAAGACGGTGTTCATCTCTACTACGGCGTTAATAAAGTCCGGCTGATGCGTTAAACCCACGGGCGCAGTGCGGTACAGGGACGATGCGGCAACCAGCTTCGCCTGTGGCAATTCACGCAACGCGGCCAGTGCAGCCCGGATGGTTGCAACCGGATCGCCAAGATTCGCCCCCAGCGCAACAAAACAACGCACGCCTGCCATGTCAAACCCCCTCGGTCAATCCGGATCGCTTACCGCAGTTTCCGCGCCGCTTGAAGCCGAGAAATCGCCAGTCTCTGTTGGTTTTTTGCTGCGGCGGCGACGGCGTTTTTTTGGTCCGGTATCGGGCATCAGCATGGCTTCACGCTCGACAAAATCAGTCATCTGAAAATCATGCCACCACGTCGCCAGTTCCGCGTCTATTTCACCGCTCTCGGCACGCAAAGCCAAAAAGTCATACGCCGCGCGAAACCTTGGCTGCTCCAACAAGCGGTGCGGCGATTTACCCGCGCGCTTCTCAAAGCGCGGCTGCAAAGCCCATATTTCCTTGATGTCACCCGCGATGCGGCGCGTGATGGCGAGCTTTTCAGCTTGTAAATCCAGCACTTCGTCCATCGCTTCATACATGGCCGGCGTAGGCAGTTCGCGGCGGGCTTTGCGAATTTCCCAATTCGCCAGCACTTCATGCCACAGCAAGGTGGCAAACAAATAACCCGGCGACAATGACTTGCCCGCCTTAACGCGCACATCAGTGCTCGCTAAAGCCAGCATGACAAATTTTTCACCCATCGGCTGCTCAAGAATGACATCCAGCAAAGGCAACAAACCATGATGCAGCCCATCGTCGCGCAAGCGCTTGACGCATTCCACCGCATGGCCGGAAAAAAGCAGCTTCAACATCTCGTCGAACACTCGTGCCACCGGCACGTTTTCCATCAACCCGGCCATTTCACGAATCGGCGCGCGCACGGCAGGATCAAGCGTTAAACCCAGCTTGGCGGAAAGCCGCACCGCGCGCAGCATGCGCACCGGGTCTTCGCGGTAACGCACGGTCGGCTCGCCGATCATGCGCAATGTTTTCTGCTTTAAATCGGCCACACCGTGATGGTAATCGTGCACGATTTGCGTCGTGGGGTCGTAATACAGCGCATTCACCGTAAAGTCGCGCCGCGCCGCATCTTCTGCCATCGAACCAAACACATTGTCGCGCAACACCCGGCCATGTTCGTCCTTGGCCGTATCCGAGTCGTGCGCGGCGCGAAAAGTCGACACTTCCAGTGTTTCACTGCCCTGCATCACATGCACAATCTGAAACCGGCGGCCGATAATGCGCGAACGGCGAAACAAACTGCGAACTTCTTCGGGCGTGGCACTGGTGGCAATGTCGTAATCTTTCGGCACAATGCCTGCGATCAAATCGCGCACTGCACCACCCACCACATAGGCCGTAAAACCTTCTTTTTGCAACACCTCACAGGTGCGCCGAGCACCCGGCGAGACGCTCTCACGGTGAATGCCGTGACGAGCCAAAGGAATCAGCCCCGGCTTACCCGACTTGTCCAAGGGCAGCGGGCTGCCGCGACGAAAAACGCGGTGAAATAGCTTACGAATCATGGATTAAAAAGGCACTGCAGCACTTTCTGCAAGAGGCCGCAATGATAACGGAAAAGTTGGCACATTCGATTCGCCGCACAGGCCTGGGTTGGCTTTATTGATATAAAACCAACACTAAAAACCAGCATCAGGCGGATTTCTTCAAGGCTGAGACTTGCATCCGCTAGAATTGGCGTTTTTTCGCCTGCTGCCTGCCCCATGGAACTCGCCAAAAGCTTTGAACCCGCTGAAATCGAAAAACGCTGGTATCCGATTTGGGAGTC
>JAYTIQ010000198.1:0-9242 GCA_043731705.1 Rugosibacter sp. | reverse complement strand
CTGGCGTATTTATTGGAAATAAACGCATCCTCGGGCACTTCACGCGGGCCAATGGCCACCAGGGTAAACGCTGCTTCCATTTGCATCGGCACGTCTTTCATCGAATGTACGGCAATGTCCGCCACACCTTCGAGCAACGCTGTTTCCAGCTCTTTGACAAACAATCCTTTACCGCCAACTTTAGCCAAGGGACGGTCAAGTATTTGATCACCGCGCGTTGTCATGCCCAGCAAATCCACCTGACAGGATGGATACCATTGCTGCAACAGCGCACGAACATGCTCGGCCTGCCAGAGTGCAAGACGAGATTCACGGGTCGCAACGATCAAGCGCGATGGCGACGAAGGTGGCGTAGGCAGTGGTGTCGATAAAAAGTCAGAAGTCATCGCAAGGGGTCTAGCACGTATAAAAAATTCAGCGCCATGTTAGCGCCCGAAGAACAGAAAACCATCAGCTTATGAGTTTATCATTGCACCATCATTGCACCATCGTTGCCCGCGTTAAGGGCTATGTCGCCGTATCACCAGCACCGACTTTTCGTTCGCCGCCAACTCAAATCGACTACACAACCAAACGCCTGTAAATCCATGATCACAACTGATCTTTCGAGTGAAGACAAAGAGGCACCCTTACGCGAAGATATTCGCTTTCTTGGCCGCCTCTTGGGTGACACCTTGCGCGAGCAGGAAGGCAGCGATGCCTTTGCTACGGTTGAGCACATTCGCCAGTTGGCGATCCGTTTTCACCGCCATGACGACTTGGCCGCGCGCGATCAACTGGAAGCACTGCTCACCGCACTGCCTGACGACCATACGACCCTCGTCGCACGGGCCTTTAGCTATTTTTCGCATCTCGCCAATATCGCAGAAGATCAGCATCACCTGCGCCGCGCCCGCGCGCACGCATTGGCAGGCGCCAAACCTCGCGAAGGCAGTTTAGAGAACGCGATTGCCCGCGCACAAGAAACCGGTGTTGACGCCAAAGTACTGGCTGATTTTTTCGCGCATGCAAAAGTTTCTCCTGTCCTCACAGCGCACCCGACGGAAGTTCAGCGTAAAAGCATTCTGGATTGCCAATGGGAAATCGCCCGCTTGCTTGATACACGCGACCGCAGCGAGCTCACGCCGGATGAAATGCAAGAAGATGAAGAAGCCATTCGCCGTGCCGTGCTGACACTATGGCAAACGCGCATGCTGCGTCGGGTCAAACTTTCCGTTGCGGACGAAATTGCCAATGCGCTGACGTTCTACGACACCACCTTCTTGCACGAACTCCCCCAACTCTATAACCGGCTGGAAGACCATCTGGCACTCACGGTGCCCGACTGGCCAAAAGATGAACTGAAACCCTTTTTACACCCCGGCTCTTGGATTGGTGGCGACCGCGATGGCAACCCTTTTGTTACTGCAGACGTCTTGCTGGCCGCTATCCGTGCACAAAGCCGCAAAGCCCTCAGTCATCAGCTGGAACAGCTTCATCGACTAGGTGCGGAGTTGTCTCCCACGTCCTCCCTGATTGATATTTCCGATGCCTTAAAAGAACTCGCAGCCCGCTCGCCCGATCACAGCCCGCATCGCGATGACGAACCTTACCGTCGCGCCATCGCCGGAATGTATACACGCCTGGCCGCCACGGCACAACAGCTGGATGAGCTCGAAGCCCCGCGCCATCCTGTGGGTTCTGCCGCGCCTTATGCCGATGCTGCCGAGTTCGCCACGGATTTGGATATTCTGCATGACTCGTTAATCAACCATAAAGCGACCCTGCTTGCCCGTGGTCGTTTACGCCACCTTCGCCGCAATGTTGCCATTTTTGGCTTTCATTTGGCACCTCTCGATCTGCGCCAAAACTCCGAAGTACATGAGCGTACCGTAGCCGAGCTACTTGCCATTGCCTGTCCGGGCACCGACTATCTCGCGCTGAATGAAACGGCTCGCGTCAAATTATTGCTCGATGAACTCGCCACGCCCCGCCCCCTTGCCGCGCCTTCGGTGGCTTATTCGGCTGAGACGCAAAGCGAGCTGGCCATATTTCATGCAACCCGCCAAATTCATCAGCGCTATGGTCAAGCATCGATCGAAAACGTCATCATCTCCAAAACCAGCAGCGTATCCGACCTGCTTGAAGTGGCAGTGCTGCTCAAAGAAGCCGGGTTATTACAGCCGCTAAGCCATACGCTCGACGTGCACATCGTGCCCCTGTTCGAAACCATTGGCGACCTGGAAAACGCAGCAGCTGTCATGGATCAATTACTGTCCTTGCCTCTGTATAAACAGCTGTTGGCCAGCCGTGGCAATTGGCAGGAAATCATGCTGGGTTATTCCGACAGTAACAAGGATGGCGGGTTTTTGACCTCAGGCTGGGCCTTGTATCGTTGTGAAATTGCACTCACTGAGGTATTTGCTCGCCATGGCGTTCGCCTGCGACTGTTTCACGGACGAGGTGGCTCAGTGGGTCGTGGTGGCGGGCCGAGTTATCAGGCAATTCTTGCCCAGCCGCAAGGCGCCGTGCAGGGACAGATACGCATTACCGAGCAAGGCGAAGTCATTGCTTCGAAATACGCCAACCCGGAACTCGGCCGCCGTAATCTGGAAATTCTAGCCGCCGCCACGCTCGAAGCCACGCTGCTGCCACGAGTGTTTGATAACCCACCGGCAGAATTTCTTGCCGCCATGGAAGCACTCTCAGCCAGTGCCTTTAATGCCTATCGATCATTGGTTTATGAAACACCAGGATTTGAGTCGTATTTTTGGGAATCGACCGTCATTTCCGAAATTGCCTCTCTCAACATTGGCAGCCGTCCCGCTTCACGCAAACACAGCACGGCAATTGAAGATCTACGCGCGATTCCGTGGGTGTTTTCCTGGGCGCAATGTCGTCTCATGCTGCCAGGCTGGTTTGGCTTTGGTGCCGCCATAGCGGAATGGAAAGCCGCACATGGCGATACCGGCATGCAACTGCTTAACCGCATGAATCAGGAATGGGGATTTTTTCGCACACTGTTGTCCAACATGGATATGGTGCTGGCCAAAAGCGATATCGCGATTGCAGAACGCTATTCTCAGCTGGTGACGGATGACGCATTGCGCCAAGCCATTTTCCCACGCCTGAAAACCGAGTGGCGGGCAGCCATTGATGCGCTGCTTGAAATTACGCAGACTAGCGAGTTGCTTGACAGCAATCCGCTATTAAAACGCTCTATTCGTAATCGCTTTCCGTATATCGACCCGCTCAACCACCTGCAAGTCGAGCTACTGCGTCGTTTTCGCGCAGGGACTACTGATGAAAAAGTGCAGCGCGGCATTCACCTGAGCATCAACGGTATCGCCGCCGGATTACGCAACAGCGGCTAAATGCTGCCAGATTGGATCAGCTGGTCGGCAAGCGTTGCGGCGCTTGCGCGTTCGCCTCGACCCAACGCTTGATGCGATTAGCGTCGCCAACACGGGTCATTTTGCCTACAGAGGCAAGCAAGACAATAATAGTAGGTTTACTGTTGATCCAGGCCTGCATCACCAAACAACGCCCTGCCTCGTTGATATAACCGGTTTTCGACAAACCGATCTGCCACGCCGGGCTTTTGACCAGTGCATTGGTGTTATGAAATTGTTGTGACCGCCCGGCGACATTCACTTCTTCTTCCACTGTCGTCGTGAACTCACGGATCAACGGATATTGGTGTGCTGCGCCAACCATCTTGGCCAAATCATGCGAGCTGGAAACATTTAATGCCGTCAGCCCGGTTGGGTCAAAAAAACGCGTGTCGTTAAGGCCCAGCGTTTTTGCCTTGACATTCATTGCGGCAACAAACGCTTTTTGTCCCCCCGGATAATTGCGGGACAAAGCAGAAGCCGCACGATTTTCTGAAGACATCAGCGCGAGACGCAACATTTCCTCTCTTGACAGCTGTGCCCCCACGCTGAGGCGTGAGTGAGTGCCTTTCAAGAGGTCTACGTCTTCCATGCTTATAGCCAGGGTTTCCTTAAGATCCGGGTTCGCGTCCAAGGCCACCATGGCCGTCATCAATTTGGTAATTGAGGCGATGGGCAATACCGCATTCGCATTTTTTTCATACAACACGGCACCGGTCGCCTGGTCCTGCACCAAGACCGAAGAAGACGCTAAAGCGAGCGCCTGCGAATCGCTCAATAAAGGCGAGGCCCCCTGTCTTGAATACCTGATATGGGTTATCAGTCGGGCATGTTTTTTCGACTTCAACTGTGCAGTCGATTTGACATGCTTTTTAACCACAGCATGACCTGGCTTCTTTTTAACCGAAGCATCTGCTGTCAGCGGCGTGACACCCAAACCAACAACAGCTGTTGCAAGCAACATGAGGAGTGCTTTTTTCATAAAAAACATCCTGTTATCCTTTTGCCAAATGCGAATGAAACGATAGTAACACTTATCTTTAATAAATTTAAATGGTTATATCAGCAATCTCAACTTGAATCTTAGCTCTTTTCTTTGTGGTTGCCATAACTTTCTGTCGTCTCGATAGCCAGAAATTCGATGATTTTTTCGCGCTGCAATAACGTGTCACGATAACCCAGTTCAATCAAGGCACAAGTGTATGCTCTTTCAAAGAGCAAATAACTAATCAGCGCGCCACCATTGCGATTCATGGCACCGATCCCGCGCAGCAACATTCTGATCGGCCAAGGCAGTGTCCAGGCATGTCGCGCCGCCAGATGGTCAAGTCGTTCGGAGGGCGAAATCACGAGCACCTCAATCGGGCGCAGGGTAGTGCCTTGTTGCTGGCGTATTGCTTCGGGGATCAGTGCAATCGTGTGATTTATGCGAATCAGCCGTTCAAGGTCCACAGACAGGCTATCCAGAAAAATACTGGACAATGCATGCCCGGCAATCTGCGCCAGCGAAGGGTAAGTTGAAGTGCGCGGGCGCGCATGCTCTTCATGCAAACGACCTGCACCGATCACCAGAACTTTGTCTGCTCCCAGATGAATGGCAGGCGAAATAGGCGCTGTTTGCCGCATTGATCCATCACCAAACCATTCGCGATTGACTTTCACGGCGGGGAACACAAAGGGAATCGCACTTGATGCCATCAGATGATCCAGATTCAACTTGACGTGTGCCCCTACCCGCTGGCTTCGCTGCCAGGGCTCAAGGTCAGCACGTCCCTGAAAGAACGTCACACTCTGCCCGCTTGAATAGCCAGAACAGGTAATGCTCACTGAATGCAACGCCTGGCTTTCAATGGCCTGCTCAATCCGATTCAAGTCGAGGCTATCGGTTAACAATTGGCGCAAAGGTGAGTTATCAAGCAATGAGCGCGGAGCCCGATGTGTCGCCCAGCCAAACATCAGCGCAGCCAGCCAGCGTGCACCCGAACCAGCCACACCCAAAACATCCGAGCGATACACCTGATGCGCATGGAAATGCTCCCACTTGCGGCATAGATGATCGACACCCGCTCCAAAATTTTCAGCCCAGACCGCCATCGTCGCGGCATTGATCGCACCCGCTGAGGTGCCGCAAATTATCTGAAATGGATTACGTCGCGGCTCAGGCAGCAACTCGCGCACCGCCTTGAGCACACCTACTTGATACGCTGCCCGCGCACCACCACCGGTAAGAATCAATGCAATTTTAGGCGTCCGCTTGATCATTTTTTCGCGTCACATGCGTTACATTGGCCGGAATTTTTAACGTTTATCACCTGCGGCATGCTGGCATGTGTTGATGTCTATTAAAAATCTCATTCTAACGCCGTGCCACCAGCGCCGACTTTTTTGGCAAAGGCCATATTCCACAAGGTGGAATCCATGTTCTTGAATGCTGTGCAGCTTGCACCAGGTATCCCTACATGCTCAACCATCGGGTGACCAGCAAGCACACATCATGATATAGTTAAGAAATAATTTTTCCCGCTTGCTAGCAGCTTGGTGCTCACCCCGCATCAATGCAGCATCCGCGGCACCAGGAGTCATCGCTACTAGCGATTATGGTGGGTGCGGACAACCAAAAGTTCGGTGATCCCTACCCCTTGATCCCTTGGCTTTCTGGTGCCAAGCAGCGCGTTAATAAAATTAACGATTTAATCCCTGGAGATCCCTTGCCTCATGAACAAATCATCTTTGGCCGTTACCCCCAACCACATTAAACATACCAAACTCAAAGCGTGGGTTGCAGAAGTCGCCGCGCTCACCGAGCCTGATCAAATCATGTGGTGTGACGGTTCGGAAGAAGAAGCCAACACCCTGTTTACGCAAATGGTTGCCGCAGGCAGCATGAAGCAACTCAACCCGGCCAAACGTCCGAATTCTTACCTTGCGTTGTCTGATCCATCGGATGTCGCCCGTGTGGAAGACCGTACCTATGTGTGCACGACAGACCCGGAAGATGCAGGCCCCAACAACAATTGGGAAGATCCTGCCAAGATGAAAGATACGCTGCGCGGCCTTTTCAAAGGCTGCATGCGCGGCCGCACAATGTATGTGATTCCGTTCTCGATGGGCCCCATCGGCTCACCTATCGCACATATTGGTGTTGAACTTTCCGACAGCCCCTATGTGGTTGTTAACATGCGCATCATGACGCGCATGGGGCGCGCAGTATTCGATCAACTGGGCAGTGATGGTGAATTCGTTCCCTGCCTGCATAGTGTGGGCCATCCACTAGAACCTGGGCAGCAGGATGTTAAATGGCCATGCAACACAACCAAATATATCTGCCATTTTCCGGAAACGCGCGAAATCTGGTCGTTTGGCTCGGGTTATGGTGGCAATGCGCTGCTCGGCAAAAAATGTTTTGCCCTGCGCATCGCCTCAACCATGGCCCGCGACGAAGGCTGGCTGGCTGAACACATGCTGATCCTTGGCGTTGAATCCCCTGATGGAGAAAAATCCTATGTTGCTGCGGCCTTTCCATCGGCGTGCGGCAAAACCAACTTTGCCATGTTGATTCCGCCACAAAGCATGGGCGGCTGGAAAGTCACTACCGTGGGCGACGATATTGCCTGGATCAAACCAGGTAAAGATGGGCGGCTCTATGCGATCAATCCAGAAGCGGGCTTTTTCGGCGTTGCCCCCGGCACCTCGGAAAAAACCAACTTCAATGCCATGGCGACATTGAAGGAAAACATCATTTTCACCAATGTTGCCTTAACAGACGATGGCGATGTGTGGTGGGAAGGCATGACCAAAGAACCCCCCGCGCATTTGATCGACTGGCAAGGCCGTGACTGGACACCGGAAGACGGTAAAACCGGGCGCAAGGCCGCGCACCCCAATTCGCGCTTTACCGCGCCCGCTGCGCAATGCCCTTCAATCGATCCCGACTGGGAAAGCACTGCTGGCGTGCCGATTTCAGCCTTCGTATTCGGTGGCCGCCGCGCTACCACTGTGCCCCTCGTCTTTGAAGCCTTCAACTGGAACTACGGGGTCTATATGGCCGCGACACTGGGCTCGGAAACAACAGCGGCTGCCACCGGCCAGCAAGGCATCGTGCGTCGCGATCCCTTCGCCATGCTGCCTTTCTGTGGTTATCACATGGGTGACTATTTCAATCACTGGTTAAAAATTGGTCATCAACTGGAACACACGCCACGCATTTTCACGGTCAACTGGTTCCGCCAGGATGCCCAGGGTAACTTCATGTGGCCCGGCTTTGGCGAAAACATGCGCGTGCTGAAATGGATTATCGAGCGCAGTCGCGGGCTGGTCAATGCCAAACAAACGGCTTTGGGCTGGGTGCCCCGCTTTGAAGATCTCGACTGGGGCGACAATGCGGGTATCTCCAAAGCAGCCTTTGAAGAACTCGCCGCTATTGATGCGACGGCCTGGCGTGAAGAGCTTAAGCAGCATGGCGAATGGTTCGACAAGCTCAAGTCCCGCATGCCACAGCAGCTCATGCTCAAGCGCGATCTGTTCGAGCTTGCGCTGGATGACTAGCCTGGCATTGAAACACTTCGCGTCTTAACTCTCGCCGGATGTAAACATACCCTGGTGCTGCCAGTCAATTTGCGCTGACAGCGCGCCGCGCAAGGCGTTACACACCACTACCGCTTGGGCGATACGCAAATCGTTCCGCGTGAGCACTTTTTCTGTCGCTGCCCAGGCAGAATCCGCCAGCAATACACTGCGCATCACTCCCGGCAACAGGCCACAGGCCAACGGTGGGGTATACCAGTGGCCAGCGAGTTTTACAAACACGCTGCTGCGTGCGCCCTCGGTCAGTTCGCCTTGGTCATTAAAAAATAGCACATCAAAAGCCCCCTCTTTTTCGGCGCATTGCCAAGCGGCATCGTAATCTGCCCGATGAGTTGTTTTATGCTGCAAAAACAGGAGATCAATTTTTACGGGCGCTACTCCCAGCAACACCGTCACGGGAACAGGCATCTGCTGTAGTGGTGCAAACTGTACCTCCAGATTGCCTGACGGCTTGAGCGTCAAACGTAACCGATGCGACTGGTGCATAGGCAAAGCCCGACGAACCTGCGCAATCACTTCACGTACCTTGTTTTCATCATAAAGAAAATCAAAATACCGTGCCGAAGCAGCTAAACGCTGCAGATGTCGCTCAAGATGAGGGCAACCGGCTTCTGTGGCGAGCATCGTCTCGAACAACTCGAATTCGTGCGTAAGTCCTGTTAAAAATGCACCTTTTAATGCACATTCGCGAAACTCCGCATCTGCCGTGCTGTCTTGCACAATGCCTGCGCCAACCCCCATTTCTCCCCTGCGCTGCCCATCGCTGTCAGGCGCTTCGAGCAACAGCGTGCGAATAGGCACCGACAAGCAAAAGTCCCCCATGCTTCGTTCTCTGGGGGGTGCCTCAAACCAGCCCAGCGCCCCCGTGTAGTAACCCCGTGGCGAAGTTTCCAACGCGTGAATGATGTCAAGCGTCCGTCGCTTGGGCGCACCGGTGACAGACCCAGCCGGCAATAAGGCCATGAGCACATCGTGCAATGTACAAGCAGGTGCCACCCTCGCTTCTACCGTGGAAGTCATTTGCAATACCGTGCCATAGCGCGCGACATGAAACAGCTCCGGCACACACACCGTACCCAATTGCGCCACACGACCGAGATCATTGCGCAGCAAATCGACAATCATCACATTTTCAGCACGGGTTTTAGGGTCATTCGCCAGATGTCTTGCGTTAAGCGCATTCTCCGCTTCATCGTCTGCCGCTTCAGCCGTGCCCTTCATCGGCAAAGTGCGCAAATGACCTGCCTGATGTTGCACCGCCAGTTCAGGCGAAAAAGACAACACGGC
>JAYTIQ010000197.1:0-8235 GCA_043731705.1 Rugosibacter sp. | reverse complement strand
CAAATTATAGCCACCCACAGCGCAAAGCACTGCTAGAATCAACCACCTTGGCTCTACTTCGTACCGGGTGCCCAACCCGCTTTCCGCATGAAACGCAATCGCTCTCCGCGCCGCCTTAAACAGACCCCTGATACGCTGCGCTTGATTCAACTGGCCACCAGCCTGAGTGAGTCATCGAGCCGGATTGAAGATGATTTCTGGGAAAAACACCTGACTGCACTCGTTATGCATTTAATCGCCAGCAGCGCAGAAGAAACCCTGATGGCAGCACTAGACCCCCTGTATCGCGAGACGTCTCCCGCGTATGGCACTTTGGTCAGCACAATCGAGGCCTGCGCTGAAACACAATACGCTGAAACTCCGGATGGCCTCGATGCACTCATGATTGCTATTCCGATTTTGGCCTGGTCGCGCTTTCCGATTCCCGCTGGCCCTATTTCCGCACTACAACTTGATGCTATCCGCGTGCATCTGCAAGCCAATGTATTGGCATCCGGAACAAAGCTCAGTCTCTGCGACAGACTCTACAGCCCTGATCAGATACCGCAAACTTACATCGAAACGGCCCATTTAATGGATAGAGTGGGCCAAGCTGCCAAACATGGCCTCGATGTGAAAATCGACCCGAAAAAAATGCCCGAAACCATGAGCTTTTTATCTGACAGCCGCTATCTCATCGGTGCCGTTGTGGCACCCCAGAGCGCGGCTATGTTTCGTTGGCAAGAAGAAGGGGGGGATCACGCGGAATCCACACGCCAGTGGATTCTGCAAGGCAGTGACCTTATCCGTCCCCTCTTGCCGGCTTGCGCGTTAGAGCTGCAACCCGTGGGCGCTTATCACGCTGCCGTACTCGACGCCGATCGCGCTTCCCGCCCATGGTCGCTGCGTTCTGCCGTCGCATTTTTGCAAACCGTGCTCAATCTTCTACCCTCAGAGCTTATTGCCGTCATTGCACGATTTCATGACGATCAAACTGAAGAATATCGTATTGGCTTAGCGTTGCGCCAAGATCAAACGGTCGTGCATGGCGTTGTCTGGCCGCTCTTGGAAACTGAAGATAACAATAACGAATTATCTGCAGAGATCGAGACCGTGTTGCAAGAAGCGGGTATTACTGAGGTAATCCAGCTAAGCCAGCGGTTTCCTATTGAATATTGCGAAGATTGCGGCACTCCCTTGTACCCCAGTGCTGAAGGCGAGCCAGTGCATGCCGAACTGCCTGAGGAACAGTCTGAAAATAAACAACGGCATCTGCATTAGCCTGGCGAATTTAAAGTTTCTCGCCGTCTCACCAGCGCCGACTTTTCGAGTAGTTCGCGTTGATTATGCGTGTCTCGGTCAAAGCCTTATTTAAAACGATACGGCCCCGCATTGATCTCCGGATCACGCCCCGCAATCAAATCAGACAATAGCCGTGCTGACCCGCAAGCTAATGTCCAGCCCAGCGTGCCATGCCCTGTATTGAGCCATAACCCGGCCAGTCCGGCGCTCCGCATATCACAGATCAGCGGCACATTACTTGGTGTGACCGGGCGTAAACCTGCCCAATATTCAATTTGTTCCACGTTTGATAATGCCGGAAATAATCTGCGCGCACGCTTTACCATCGCAGCGCAACGCGCTGGGTTAAGCGTCAAATCATACCCTGTAAATTCGGCTGTTCCGGCAACCCGCAAACGTTTCCCTAAGCGGGAGAATACGATTTTTGCCCCATCATCCGTCAAGCTGACGGTAGGTACTTCGCTAGACAGTATTTCTTCAGGCAACGCAAAAGTAGCTGAATAACCTTTGCCTGGATAAATAGGTAAATGCACGCCCAAGGGGCGCAGCAACAGGGGCGAATAGCTGCCTAGCGCCAATACCGTCGCATCTGCTGCAATAATTTCACCCGTTGCCAAGGTGACGCCGGTAACGTTTTTCCCTTTGCGTTGTAGGGCGGATACGGTTTCGCCGAAGCGAAAACGCACGCCGTGTGCGGCGGCTTGCTGTGCCAAAAGCTCGGTAAATTTCTGCGCATCGCCTGATTCATCCGCTGCGGTATACGTGCCACCAATAATCGGCACCGTCGACTGCTTGATTGCCGGTTCAATCAACGCGCACTCAGTTAGTGTTTTGGGTACTCGATCACAACCGAACTCACGCATTAATTCTGCCTGTTGCAAGGCATGATTAAATTCGCCTTGATCCGTATAAATATGCAAAATACCCCGTGTGAGCTGATCGTAATCCAAGGCCAGCGCTTCGCGGAGCGTACCCAGCTCACGTCGGCTTATTAACCCCAGTTGTACGATGGACTGGATATTCGATCGTGTCCTTGCTGCTGTGCACTCTCGCAAAAATTGCGCACCCCATAGCCATTGATCAAAATCCGCACGCAACCGCCACAGCAAAGGGGCATCCTCTCGACCCAACCATTTCAGGATGCGCCAAAATACCGCAGGATTCGCCCATGGCTCGGCATGACTTACGGAAATCTGGCCGCCATTGGCAAAGCTCGTTTCCTGTGCAGGGGCCATTTGCCGATCAATGACTGTCACTTCATAGCCTTCAGCAGCAAGATACCAAGCTGAAGTTACCCCCACGACACCAGCGCCCAAGACCGTTATGCTTCGCATCACCTTATCCTAAAATCATTTGCATTATCGAGCGCTTTTCAAACAACCTGCAGTCGATTATAGTCAGGACTCATCAAGACAAGATGTGACATTATCTATTTCCCAACATCCTATGAGTACTAAATCCAAAATCACCAAAACCGAAGCCGAATGGCGCGAACAGCTGACCCCGATGGAATATCACGTTGCCCGCGAAAAGGGAACAGAGCGTGCTTTTACCGGCAAGTATTGGGATTGCAGAGAATCGGGCGTCTACCGCTGCATTGGTTGTGGGGAACCTTTATTCAATTCAACGTCTAAGTTTGATTCAGGCTGCGGATGGCCAAGCTTTACTTCACCGCTGGATACCGAGACAATTATCGAGACAGATGACTCTACCCATCATATGCATCGAACAGAAGTCACTTGCAGCCGTTGCGGCTCACACTTGGGTCACGTGTTTCCAGATGGCCCTGCACCCACAGGCTTACGCTACTGCATTAACTCAGCCTCAATTGACCTAAAAATCGACCATGACAATGATTCCGACAAAACCAAATAAGCCTTTGCCATGAAATTTCTTTTTGACTTGTTCCCTATATTTCTGTTTTTTATTGCCTTTAAATTTTTTGATATTTATGTGGCAACGACAGTGGTGATTTTAGGCACCTTGTTGCAGGTTGCCTGGGTTTGGTTTCGCCATCGTAAAGTGGATACCATGCTCTGGCTTAGTCTTGGTCTGGTCACCGTTTTTGGTGGCTTGACTCTGGTTCTGCACGACGAAACCTTCATTAAATGGAAGCCTACCCTGCTTGATTGGCTATTCGCCATTACCTTGCTGACCTCAGCCAGCTTCTTTAATCGTAACTTGATCCGTGCCATGCTTGAAAAGCAGATGCAACTGCCAGATTTTTTGTGGGCAAGGCTGAACTACGCCTGGGCAACATTTTTTGCTGTCATGGGTACGCTCAACCTCTATGTTGCATTCAACTTCAGCACCGCGATCTGGGTTAATTTCAAGCTGTTTGGTGGCATGGGACTAATGTTTTTATTTGTGATTGCCCAAGGGTTATTGCTCGCCAAATACATGCCACAGGAGAACTCATGATGCTTTATGTCATCATGGCTTACGATGCGCCCAACAGTGAAGCGCCTCGTCGTACAGCACATGCAGCACACATGGCACATCTGGATAAAATCGCCGCCGCTGGCGGAAAAATCGTCCTGGCAGGCCCTTGTCTGGCAAAAGACAGTCCTGATAGCCAAATTGCCGGCTTTTTCGGCAGCCTGATTGTGGCTGAGTTTGCCTCACTTGCTGCAGCACAAGAATGGTCAGACACTGATCCCTTTCTTACTGCCGGAGTATTCGAAAAAGTGATTGTCAAACCTTTTCGTCAGGTCATCCCCCAATCATGAGTACTGAAGACATGATACGCGAACGGCTAGCCGTATTAGAGCCGACAGAGCTGACCGTAATTGACGATTCGGCGCTACATGCCGGACACACGGGAGCGCGTAGCGGCGGAAGGCACTATCGATTGACTATCGTGTCCTCTCGATTCAGCAATTGCAGCACCATGCAAAAACACCGCTTGGTGTATGATGCATTAGGACCCCTGATGAAGCGGGAAATTCACGCGTTGAGCATTAATGCGCTACTTCCTGAGTCATCCTGACCCATAATTGAAAAATCCTAAAAAATAATGCATTTCCAAAAAATCAATTGAAATAACCTTTTAACTTAACTCAGGAACTACGATGAATCACACGCTCCGTAATGCCCTTCTGATTGCCCTGGCAACGTCACTGGCAAGCAGTGCTACTGTTTATGCCGCTGCTGGTGGAAAATCAGCGTCTGTTTTCGTTACTGTCAATGGTCAATCGGTTGCCAAGAGCCGCGCCGACATGCTGATCTCAGCCCAGGTTGCACAAGGCCAGCCGGATTCGCCAGAGCTACGCGCTGCAGTTAAAGAAGAGCTTGTCCGCCGCGAACTTTTATCACAAGAAGCTACCAAAAAAGGCTTGGACAAGAACTCTGAAGTGCAAGCACAAATGGACATGGCACGCCAAGGTGTTTTGATTGGTGCTTACCTAAAAGATTACATAAAGCGCAATCCCGTGAGCGATGCTCAGATCAAAAAAGAATATGAAGATCTGAAAATACGCTTGGGTAACAAAGAATACAAAGCGCGTCACATTTTGGTCGATAAAGAAGAAGATGCCAAAGCGATTATCGAAAAATTGAAAAAAGGCGAAAAATTTGATGATCTGGCTAAACAATCCAAGGATCCCGGTTCCAAAGAACGTGGTGGCGATCTGGGCTGGGCCAGCCCGGCAGCTTTTGTCAAGCCGTTCTCTGACGCCATGATCAAACTCGAAAAGGGTAAATACACGCTTGCCCCGGTGAAGAGTGATTTTGGCTGGCATGTTATCCAGCTTGACGATACACGTGACACCAAGATTCCTGCGTTCGAAGAAGCCAAGGGCCAAATCGCTCAGCAAATGCAGCAGGGCTTAGTTCAGAAGCATATGGATGAGCTTCGCGCCAAAGCAAAGGTTGAGTAACTCAGGCAGCTAGCTAAAAAAACGGGGGCTACGGCTCCCGTTTTCGTTTCTAAAACACTTCATTGGTTTTAACCTTAAACACATGGAAAATAATTCGGAAACTCAACCTGTCCGGCGGATTGTTTATCGACGTGCAAAACCCAATCGCGGTCCAGCCTTTGAAGAACTAGTACGTGGCATGGGTGCCGAAATGAAAAACTACAAAGGGTTTTTGGGTGCTGAAATCATTCCACCCGAAACGCCCCAAGGCGAATATCAATTCATTTTTCGCTGGGCCAGCCAAAAAGATCTCAACGTTTGGGATGCCTCTGCAGCCCATGCGGAATGGCTCCAGCGCTTGGGCGATGTCGCGGAAGGCGACCCGGAGTACCGCTTGCTTTCAGGCCTGGAAGCATGGTTTTCCCCGGCCGCAATTCCTGGTGTTAAAACGCCATCGCGGCTAAAAATGGCGCTCATTTCATGGATAGGGATTTTTCCCACCGTGGTACTTTTGCAAGTCACCTTTGCACCATTGATTTCTGGCTGGCACCCACTATTACAAATAGCAGCATTTTCCGCCTTGATGATTGTTCTCATGACCTGGGTTGTCATGCCCGGGCTGACGCGCTTGCTCCGTCCGCTACTTGTAGCGCAGAACAAAACTGCAAAATAAACTAATACCCCAATACACCCTGTTATTTCCATGCCACCTCCTGCGACGACTGATATCGATCTAAACCGTGCCGTGCTGATACTGGCGGGTGCCGCGTTTGCCAGCGCGGCATCATTTCGCGTCTGCGACCCTTTTTTGCCGATACTCGCTTCGAGTTTTAATGTCAGCATCAGCAGTGCAGCCCGGGTAATCACCGCATTTGTCGTTGCGTATAGTGTTTTTCAGCTAGTGTTTGGCCCCTTGGGCGACCGTGTCGATCGCTATCATCTGGTTGCCTATTCCACCCTGGCATGTACCTTGGGCTCGATTGCCTGCGGACTCTCTCCCTCCTACGGCTGGCTAGTTACCTCACGTGCGCTGACGGGTGCTTTTTCAGCAGGTATTATCGCAGTGGGCGTCGCATGGATTTCTGACCGTGTGCCATTAAGTCAGCGCCAACCGATGCTTGCCCGATTTATCAGCGGGCAAATTCTGGGGATGGTTGCCGGGCAAGTCATGGGTGGCTTGTTTGTTGATACCCTCGGTTGGCGCTGGGCATTTGCCACACTGGCACTCATCTATCTTGCCTTCGGCTGGCTGTTATTACGTCAAGCGAAGATCATCAGTGCGACGGCCCTCCCTCGCCCCTCTGCATTACCCGGCAATCCATTTTTTTCTGTGACACGTGATTTGTCTGCCGTAATGCAATCATCCAAAGCATGGCCTGTTTTCGCCGCCATTTGCTTTGAGGGCATGGCAGTATTTTCGGTACTTGCATTTCTGCCCCTCTATTTACATACACGCTTTGACATCAGCATGACCAAGGCGAGTTTGGCGCTCATCGCTTATGGTGTTGGGGGCTTGGTTTATTCGTACAACGCCAGGCGTCTCATCGGTCATTTTTCAGTCGGCAATCTCGCCTTGCTGGGCAGCTTTTCAGTTGCGCTTAGCCTGCTACTGCTCTACCTTGTCCCTGCTTGGTATTTGGCTATCCCCGTGATGGCTGGTGCAGGGTTTGGCATGTACTTGCTGCACAGCACTATCCTCACACGCGCCACGGCCATCACCGAGACAGCACGTGGCTTGGCGATATCACTCACGGTTTCGATCTTCTTTGTAGGGCAGTCTGTCGGCATTTATGCCGCATCACGCGTGGTGGAAAAAATCGGCATCCCACCCATCATTCTGGCTGCTAGCTTGCTGATTATGCTGGTGGGAATTGGCTTTTCTACGGTGATCAAAAAACGCCAAGCAGCAACTGCTTGACGTTTTTCTACCATGCGCTACCAAATTATTTCAGCCAGCGACGTGCATTGTGAAATAAATTCATCCACGGCG
Organism: Rugosibacter sp.; assembly: GCA_043731705.1. Classification (GTDB taxonomy): domain Bacteria; phylum Pseudomonadota; class Gammaproteobacteria; order Burkholderiales; family Rhodocyclaceae; genus Rugosibacter. The sequence continues at coordinate 1,107 of JAYTIQ010000197.1, read as the reverse complement.
AAGCACCTGCATAGCGCGCTTCCCAGTCACGCGGATGCCATGACATTCGCGCTGCACGAATAACCCTTTCCGGATGCGGCATCATGATGGTCACGCGGCCATCTGCTGTAGTCACACCGGCTAACCCTTCAGGCGAGCCATTCGGATTAAACGGATAGATAGAGGCTACCGCGCCCCGGTTATCAATGTAACGTAGTGCCAGCGCCGACTTTTTATTATCTGTATGCGCGGCGCGGCCTTCGCCATGCGAGACCACCACCGGCAATTGCGAGCCCGCCATGTCCGCCAGGAAAATCGAGGGCGATGGAGGAATTTCCACCATCACCAGGCGTGCTTCAAACTGCTCGCTACGGTTGCGCTGAAACGTTGGCCAATTGTCGGCACCAGGAATAATCGGCGCCAGATGCGCCATCATCTGGCAGCCATTGCACACCCCCAGAGAAAAACTGTCAGTGCGCGCAAAAAATGTTGCAAACTCGTCGCGCAACTGGTTATTGAACAAAATCGATTTAGCCCAGCCTTGCCCCGCTCCGAGCACATCACCATATGAAAAACCACCACACGCAACCAAGCCCTTGAAGTCAGCCAGCTTGACGCGCCCCGCCTGCAGGTCCGACATATGCACGTCAAATGTTGCAAACCCTGCACGATCAAAGGCGGCAGCCATTTCCACGTGCCCATTGACACCTTGCTCACGCAGAATCGCTATTTTTGGGTGAGTGCCGCTAGCAATAAAGGGTGCCTCGAATGGAACATCCAGCTCAAACGTCGTCTTCGCTGACAAACCTGGATCCTCACGATCCAGCAAGGCAGCAAACTCTTCTTCCGCGCACGTCGCATCATCACGCAATTGTGCAATCTGGAAGCTCACCTCGCTCCATACGCGCTGCAATTCGTGACGTGGCGCAGAAAACACGCGTTTGGCATTGCGCCAGACACGCACTTCATCGCTGGTATTGGTATGCCCGATAAAATGCACCACACGGCTCAGTCCCGCCTCGCGCAGAACAGCCATGACAGCGGAGCGATCGGCATGGCGAATTTGCAGCACGGCACCCAGTTCTTCGTTAAACAAAGCCGCCAATAACTTATCCTGCGTCCGGCCAG
>JAYTIQ010000196.1:0-6532 GCA_043731705.1 Rugosibacter sp. | reverse complement strand
GGTACGTCCTGGGCGCCAATCTCGGCCAGCACTTCGTCGGTGACCTGAAGCTGCCGTTCGAAGCCGGGATCGCTGGCATCGATGATATGCAGCAACAGCGAGGCATCCAGTGCTTCGTCGAGCGTCGACTTGAAGGATGCAACCAGCCCGTGCGGCAGGTTCTTGATGAAGCCTACCGTGTCGCTGACCAGCACGCGCGGCACGCTTTCGGGGTAGAGGGCGCGCACGGTGGTATCGAGCGTGGCGAAGAGTTTGTTGGCGACCAGCACTTCGCTGCCGGTGAGCGCGCGCATCAGGGTGGATTTGCCCGCGTTGGTGTAGCCGACGAGCGCGACATTGGCCCCGCCCTGGCGATCTTGCCGCCGTGCGCGCTGCGTCTTGCGCTCGACTTCCATCGCGGTGATTTCCAGTTGCAGTTCGGCGATGCGGTCGCGAATTTTGCGTTTATCCAGCTCGGTGTGCGATTCACCTGCACCACGGCCGCCCACGCCGCTGCGTTGCCGCCCTTGCGGGCCAGCGAGCTTGGCGGCTTCGCGCAAGCGCGGCGCCATGTAGCCAAGGCGGGCAATTTCCACCTGCGCCTTCGCCGCGCGGGAGCGTGCGTTGCAGTGGAATATCTCCAGGATGACCATGGTGCGATCCATCACCTGGCAGCCGACCTCTTTTTCGAGGTTGCGTGCTTGCGAGGGGGATATTTCGTGGTCGACGAAAATGACGTCGATGGGTTGGTCTGCGCTTGCCGTGGCCACATTTTTTGCTACTGTATTTATCTCATTTTTTGCCTCATCCGACTCATCGTCCAGCGGCGGTTCGCCATTCACGAAGTGGCGAATCTCCTGCCGCTTGCCCACGCCCAGATAGGCGGTCGCATCGAAGCCGGAGCGCTTCTGGGTGAACGTGTGGATGACCGTAAACCCCAGCGTCTTGGCCAGTTCGCGCAGTTCGGTCAGCGACGCTGCGAACTCGACATCGCTCACGCTGGGCAGTTGCACGGATGCCACGATGGCGTATTGCGGCTTTTCTTTAACTTCTTTTTCTTTGACTTCTGTTTGCATGCGTGATGGCTACTCTTGTTTGGGTGAAGGGGGGGGATAGTACCTGCTATGGAGCACTCATCTGCATGCAGCCACTAAACCACTGCGTGGAATTGCAGTGCCGCCAGATGCGCGTAAAGCCCACTCTTCGCCACCAGGTCTGCGTGGGTGCCGGTTTCGACAATGCGCCCTTCTTCCATGACAAGGATGCGGTCGGCGCGTTGCACGGTGGCCAGACGGTGGGCGATGATCAGCGTGGTGCGGCCTTGCATGGCGGCTTCCAGCGCGCCCTGCACTAATCGCTCCGATTCGGCATCCAGCGCGCTGGTAGCTTCATCCAGCAGCAGCAGCGGCGGGTTTTTCAGCATAGCGCGGGCGATGGCGATACGCTGGCGCTGCCCACCAGAAAGCCGCACGCCGCGTTCGCCAAGAAAACTCTGGTAGCCCTCGGGCAGCTTCTCGATGAACTCGTGCGCGGCCGCCAGGCGCGCAGCGGCGATCACTTCGCCATTGCTGGCGCCGGGCCGACCATAACGGATGTTTTCCAGCGCGTTGGCGGAGAAGGTCACGCTGTCTTGCGGAACAATGCCGATGGCATTGCGCAGATCGGTCAGCGCAAGCTCGCGGATGTCGACGCCATCAAGGGTGATGCGTCCCTGCTGCGGATCGTAAAAGCGCAGCAGCAACTGAAACAGTGTCGTCTTGCCAGCGCCAGATGGGCCGACGACGGCGATGGTCTCGCCGGGGCGGATAGCGATCGAGACATGATCCAGCGCCATGGTCAGCGGGCGGGATGGATAGTGGAAAGTCACATCATCCAAGGTGAGTGAAGCCCCCTGACCCGTTTGTGGTGGCAACGTGCGAGAAATCTCTGGCGATTGGATTAATGATTCGGCAGCGAACAATTCAAGCAACCGTTCGGCAGCACCGGCGGCGCGCTGCACGTCGCCCAGCACCTCTGCCAGCCCGCCAATGGCGCCAGCAACCAGCGCAGAGTAAAGAACGAACTGGCCCAGGTCGCCACCTGTCATGCGTCGTTCGATCACCGCATGTGCCCCCAACCACAACACAAAAACGATGGCCCCAAACACCAGCAGGATCGCAATCACCGTTAGCAGTGATCGAGCGCGAATGCGACGGATGGCGGTATCAAAAGCCGTATTCACCGAAGCGCCGAAACGCGCACTTTCCCGAGTTTCTTGTGTAAAGGCTTGTACTGTGGACATGGCATTGAGCACTTCGCCGGCCAGAGCAGAGGCATCGGCGACACGGTCTTGTGAGTCACGCGATAACTTGCGCACGCGGCGGCCGAAGATAACGATAGGCAACACGACTGCGACCAGCATGACAATAATGATGATGGAGAGCTTGAAACTGGTGACCATCATCATGGACAGGCCGCCGATGAACAGCAGTAAATTGCGCAGCCCCATGGAGATGCTGGTGCCAACGACGGTCTGAATCAGCGTTGTGTCGGCGGTCAGCCGCGAGAGTACCTCGCCCGTACGAGTTGTCTCGAAAAACTGCGGGCTTTGCTCCAGCACATGGCCATACACCGCCGCGCGAATGTCGGCGGTGACGCGCTCGCCAAGCCAGGAGACCGCATAGAAGCGTGCCGCCGTGGCCACCGCCATCACGCAGGCAACACCGAACAGAGCAAGAAAATACAAATCAATGTGAGCGCGGCTTTGGTTGCCGGAAGCACCGAAACCGAGATCAATCATCTGCTTGAAGGCATAAGGAATTGCCAGCGTCGCGCTCGCCGCTACCACAAGGGCAATGGCGGCTAATACAAAACGCATGCGATAAGGCACCAGAAAGGGCAGTAAACCCTTGAGCATGGTCAGGCGGGGTTTGGATGTTGGGGGCATGATGGTTTTTACTTTTTTACTGATTAATGCGGCTATGGATCGGTGATCCAGCTCAGCGAAGCTTATCCGAAAAGGGCTGCATTTCAATAAATTCTCATGCCCGCGATTGGCAGAGGGCAGGCATCGTGAAATCAGTCGGGCATCCAACGTGCTATTAAAAACAGGATAAGTCATAGCGTTTTTCGGCACCTCTTCTGTTAAGCTCCACCTCGCTGTCGTATCCATTTATTGTTGGCTCGCCGTAACGCCTTTTCATTTGATTTGTTCAGTGAATCGGGTCAGACGGCCCGCGTGTGGCTGGCATAAACCGGGTGCGATGGAATGTACCGTATCAACGCGCTGCCAGTGTGCAGGTCAGCAGATCCTATGAGGTGCGAAGCTTTGCTGCCGTGTTCTAAGCATCGAACAGTCGAGGCTTTTCCCACGCGTAATTACTGCGTGGCATATCGTCATGGCTGTCTTTCCTCGCATAGTCTGTCTGCGCCCGCTTTTTATAAAGGGCCACCATGACTTATCTTGCGTCTGCAAAAAACATCAAATTACTCTTAAGCACTGTCCTCGCCTCGATAGCACTGTTGTCAGCCAACCTGTCATTGGCACAACCGGTTTTGCGTGTTTCCGCCATCCCTGATGAATCGCCGACTGAGTTGCAGCGGAAGTTCAAGCCTCTGGGCGAGTATTTAGAAAAGAAGCTGGGCATGAAAGTGACGTTTATCCCTGTTACCGATTACGCGGCATCGGTTGAAGGTCTGGTCAACAACAAGCTGGATCTGGTCTGGTTTGGCGGCTTTACTTTTGTGCAAGCCAAGATCCGCAGCAACAATCAGGTGATTCCTCTGGTGCAGCGTGAGGAGGACGAAAAATTCAAGTCAGTTTTTATCACCACGCGCCATGACATCACGAAGCTGCAAGACCTGAAGGGCAAGACATTCACCTTTGGTGCAGAATCTTCCACTTCCGGTCATTTGATGCCTCGTTCTTTTTTGCTGGCAGCCAATATCAACCCGGAAACCGACATGAAGCGCATCGCTTTTTCCGGCGCGCATGATGCGACGGTCGCGGCGGTAGCAGGTGGCAAGGTGAACGCAGGCGCATTGAACATTTCCGTATGGGAAAAGCTGTTGTCGCAAGGCAAGGTGGATGCCAATGTCGTGCATGTGTTCTACACCACCCCAGGTTATTACGACTACAACTGGACAGTGCGTGCTGACATGCCCTCGGCATTGCGCGAGAAGTTGGCAAACGCATTCCTTGCGCTGGACAAGAACGATCCGCACGACAAGGAGATTCTCGATCTGCAACGTGCCACACGCTTCATCCCGACCAAGGCGGAAAATTACCGCACGATAGAAACGGCAGCGCGCAACGCAGGCCTGCTCAAGTAAACATGTCGTTCGTATTAAACGGCGTCAGCATGCGCCATGCCTCAGTTGTGCGCAATAATTCATTGGCCTTGATCGATGTTGATTTGTCAATCCAGCAGGGCGAGCAGATCGCTTTGATCGGGCCATCCGGCGCAGGCAAAACGACTTTATTGCACACCTTGGCCTGCGCCCACCCGCCTGAACCTGGTGGCGAATTCTCCGTTTTTGGTTTGCAGCCGTGGGCGATGCAACCTGCCCAGCGTCATGCACTTCGCGCACGGTTGTTTCTTGCGCCGCAGACGCCGCCACTTCCACCACGCCAACGCGTGGTGACCACTGTTCTGGCCGGACGCCTCCCGCAGTGGAGTTTCTGGCAAGCAATTACCTCGCTGATCAAACCCAGGGAGCCCGATGTTGCTTATGCTGCGCTGGCGCGGTTTAACCTTCAGGACAAGCTCTATGCGCGGGTGGATCGCCTGTCAGGGGGCGAGCGCCAGCGTTGCGGAATGGCACGCTTGCTGGTATCCCAAGCCAATGCTTTTCTGGTGGATGAGCCACTGTCTGCGCTTGACCCCTCGTTAGCGCTGCAAACGCTGGCCGTCGTGCAGCAGGAAGCTGCCAGCCGCAACGCCACACTGGTTTGCAGCCTGCATCAAGTCGAGCTGGCTCTTGATCATTTCCCGCGCATCATTGGTCTCTCCGATGGACGAATCGTTTTTGATGCCCCGCGCGGTGAGGTGACGGAAACGATGCTCGCGACGCTTTACCGGAACACTCCCCCTACCGAATCCGCTTATCCGGAAGATACTTGTTGGTCTGGCCCCTCACCCTGTGATACGTAATGAGCATTGTCGTAAACACTGCGATTTCACACCATCCCGATCCCGCCTGGCGAGGCCGTATCACTGCGTCGCTTATTGCACTGATCGTGTTGTGGCCGCTGCTGATTGCGAGCGAGTTCAAGCCGTGGATATTGCTCGATGCACAAAGTCTGGGCGCTACCTGGCACTTTCTTGCCAGCTTTTTTCCGCCGGCACACTCCAAAGAGTTTTTAATGCTGCTCCTGCAAGCCACCTGGCAAACCATCGCGATTGCCACGGCAGGGCTGACGCTAGCATTGTTGAGTACGATTCCGCTCACCCTGCTGGCGACAGAATCATTATCGGTCGCACGCCTGGAATCCGGCCGGATGCGTTTGGCCAGCACCGTGGTCAGGCAAGGAGCTCGCTGGTTATTGGTGTTGCTACGCAGCGTGCCAGAACTGGTTTGGGCATTGCTTCTGGTACGCATCCTTGGCCTGGGGCCGACGGCCGGCGTATTGGCTATCGCCCTGACATACAGCGGCATGCTCGGCAAAGTTTATGCGGAGATTCTTGAATCTTCGGAAGCGCATGCGACCCAATCACTGCTGAAAAATGGTAGCGGTCGGCTGGCCGCCTTGCTGTATGGCGCCTTGCCCGCATCGGCTTCCGAACTGGTTTCCTACACCACTTTTCGCTGGGAGTGCGCGATCCGCGGTTCGGTGGTCATGGGCTTCGTTGGAGCAGGTGGCATCGGCCAACGCATGGACGAATCAATGAAAATGCTGGCGGGCGACGAAGTGTCCACCATGCTGATCATTTTTGTGCTGCTGGTGGCTTGTGCTGATCGGGTCAGCACTTTTCTGCGCAAGCGTTTGGGCTGATATGTACCGCCACCCTTCTCCGCCGCCTATTATCGAGCTTGCCACCCTGCTTTTTCTGGTTGGGCTTTTGACACTCGTCTGCGCCAGCTTTTACTCCCTGGATATTCAATGGAGTCTGCTTTTTACTGCCGATGCAGTGCGTTCCAGCGTAGAGTTTCTACGTGGATTTACACCGCCAGACCTGGCTTGGCCTTTTCTGCTAAAAGTTGCACAGGGCATGCTGGAAACACTATCCATGTCAGCATTGGGAACCGGCATCGCATTCATCTGCGGGATCATGCTGGCACTGCCCGCCAGCGGCAGGCTCGGTGCAGCGGCCCGCTGGGTGATGCGTCTGGCGCTCAATATCTTGCGCTCGGTACCCGAACTGGTCTGGGCCCTCATCTTGCTGATTGCCGCCGGACTGGGACCATTTGCCGGCACACTGGCGCTGGCAGTGCACACTACCGGCGTGCTTGGCCGCCTGTTCGCCGATGCCCTTGAAAACATGCCGCCTGCGCCTGAAGCTACCTTGCGCATTAACGGTGTGCAACCAATGGCCGCCTTCTTTTACGCAGCGCTACCCCAAATCTTGCCGCA
>JAYTIQ010000195.1:0-4437 GCA_043731705.1 Rugosibacter sp. | reverse complement strand
CGGATAAAAAACCAGAGATAAGGTACAAAAAAGACCAGCCCGATGAGCCGCCCGGACAGCCGATGGGCCCATTCCCACCAGAAAATGAACTGAAACCCTGTGAGAATCATGTCGTGATTACGCAGGCGAAATTCTGGGGTCAGTTGGTATTTGGCAAACAGCTCTTGCCAATGGGCCTCTGTTAGTGGAGGTAGCGCACCGATCAATGGTTGCCATTCCACGATGGATAACCCGGCGTGTGTGAGCCGCGTAACCCCGCCGATGATCAGTGTAGCGAAAACCATGGCGCAGCAAACGAGTAGCCATATGGCAATAGCGCGTGGCGCGCCAGCTTTGCTGGCGAGCTTGGATGAAATTTTTGGTGCTGTTTGGGATGACGACATCATGTTTGCTCCGGGGCGGTCCAATAGCCCGATTCCCCGCCGGATTTTTCCAGCAGACGAATGTTTTCAATCATCATGCCGCGATCCATCGCTTTGCACATGTCATAGATGGTGAGTAGTCCAACCGAGGCAGCGGTGAGCGCTTCCATTTCTACGCCTGTGCGGCCCACTGTTTCAGCAGTGACTTCAATGGTGATGCGGCTGGCTGCGGCATCCAGCGCAAAACTGACATCCACCCGGGTGAGCGCAATCGGGTGGCACAGCGGAATTAACTCCGGCGTGCGTTTGCTGCCTTGAATGGCGGCAATGCGCGCAATGCCGAGCACATCGCCTTTTTTGGTGGAACCTTGCGCGATCATCGCGAAAGTGGCCGGTGCCATGCGGATACTGCCACTGACCTGGGCGCGGCGCTGAGTTTCCGGTTTGTGACCCACATCCACCATGTGTGCCTGGCCTGCGGCATCAAAATGAGTGAGGCTGCCTGTAGGGGAATGCGTGGGTGGATCGGTTGGTGAATGCATGAAATACCTTGTCACAATCTCTCGTTGCAGAGCCGCTATCATAGCGGTATGAACCTACGTTTGCTGCCTCTTTGCCTCGCCTTGGCTTGCGCCATGTCCCCGCCCCTGCTGGCCGATGATTTGCCCGACCTGGGGGACATCGCACAGGCGGATATGTCCCCCGCGCTGGAGCGGCGCATTGGTGAACAGGTGTTGAACGAAATTCGTCATGATCCTTCCTGGCTGGGGGACGCCGAGGTCAATGCTTACCTTACCCGGCTGGGCAATCGTTTGGCTGGACATAGTGACGAGACGCGGCTAAAGCTTGAGTTGTTCGCCTTGCGCGACCCGACATTGAATGCATTTGCTGTTCCGGGTGGCGTGATTGGTGTACACACCGGATTGATTCTTGCGGCTGAATCCGAATCCGAATTGGCCTCGGTTATTGCACATGAAATTTCTCACCTTACGCAGCATCACCAGGCGCGGATGATGAATAAGGCCGGACAGGGGCAGGTTGCCAGTATCGCGGCATTGGTCATTGCCGTGCTCGCAGCGCGCAGCAATCCTGACTTGGCAATGGGGGCTGCAACGGCGGGGCAGGCAGCAAGCATCCAGAACCAGCTTAACTACTCACGTGATTTTGAACGCGAGGCGGATCGGATCGGGCTGGAGTTACTGGAACGATCGGGATATGACATTCGCAGTATGGAAAGTTTTTTCCTGCGGCTGCAAAAATATGGCCGACTCTATGACAACAATACGCCGGGTTACTTGCGCACCCATCCGCTAACTACCGAGCGGCTGGCCGATATTGGTAATCGGGTACAAGGCCGGCCTTACAAACAGGTTGCCAATTCGTTGGAATTTCAACTCATCCGCGCCAAACTGCGTGCCGCAGAAGGCAGCTCGCAAGATGCCGTTACCTACTTTTCCAGCCAACTCAAAAATCGTACTTTTTCTGGCGAGGAGGCGGCAGTGCACTACGGGTTGAGTCAAAGTTATGCCCGTGCCGGCGATCTGGTCGCCGCCGAGAAATCGCTTGAGGCCGCGCGCCGGACTAAAGTTGAATCGCCTCTGTTTTTAACTCTGGCCGCTGATCTGCGGCTAAAGCAGAATGATGTCCCCAGCGCGACAAAAATTCTGCGCGCAGCCTACAGTCGTTATCCGCAGGAACGCGCGGTGGTCTATGCGCTTACTGATACATTGCTTGCCATGCGCCAGCCGCAAGAGGCTTTGAAGGTGACTGTCGATGATTTGTCAGGGCACGCGACGGACGCGACGATGCATGCGCTGCAAGCAAAAACCTACGCCGCATTAGGCCAGCGATTACAGCAGCATCGGGCCCAAGCCGAAGCCTATGCCTTAACTGGCCAGTTAGAGGAGGCCATAGGGCAGATGGAGCTGGCGCAAAAGGCGGGAGATGGCAGTTTTTATGAACAGTCGCAAGTCGATGCGCGTCTGCGCGAGTTTCGTGCCCGACGTGAAGAAGAAAAGAAGCTTGCCAAGGAAAAATAACAGAGCAGTGACCTGGCCGTATAGTTTGCTTTTCGCGTGAACGCATCGGTTGCCGCAAAAAATACTGGGTTTACTGAAAAGTCGGCGCTGGTGCCACGCCGTGAAGCAAGCCTGCTTCCCGGATAATGCTGGCGGTAGGTTGTGGTGTGATGATATCCAAGATGACATGGTCTACTGAGCTACCTGCTGACGCTGGTACTCCTCGCGCTTCATTTCAAAGTAATCATTTCGCTCTACTTCGTGCAATTGGCGGACATACTGATCAGTAGCGTTATACCAATGCTGCAATCGTTTCTCCAGCTGATCCTCAGGTTGTGCGGCCAATGCGGCGAGATAGGCATCGATAGCCAAGTAATACCGCATGGTATTGCGTTCCACTACACCGCGTACCCCTTGAATATAGATAGGCTGACCACTGGGCTGTTTGCCCGTGACGGTAAACCCGACCTTATTTCTGCCGATGGTTGCCAGGTAGCCTTGCATCGCGAGACGACCAGTGAAACCAAAAGCATACTCGTAGGTGAAATGGAGAAAGGTGCGCCCATTTGTGATAGATGTGGCTTCAATCCAGATGCGATAGTCATGAGTGTTCATGGGGCCGTCCTTGGCATTTAGCTCTACAGCGAAATAGTCTGGCGTCGTGATTACTCCGTGATAGTTGAACTCGACACGATAAGTATCCGCCAGCGGCTGGGTGTAGTTTCTGCCCAGATTCATGGTGAGGACAGGGCCCGCCTTGTTGCTGGAAGCATGGCAATATTTGATATTAACGTGCAATATCAGCACATCACACCAATGTGCGGGATTGTTGAGCGCCACGTTAACCGTGGACAACGGATAATCGACCACCGCATAGATTTCGCCCTTCAAATTACCAGATGATTGCGTAGAGTTAAGGTACAGCTCACGGTGAAACTGATTGTTGCGCAGCAATGTATCCAATTCCGTGTATTTGGCGTTTAGCGATACAGCGGATACAGGCGACACTGTCAGCTCGGTGGCAAAAACTTTCTCGTTAGGAAACCCTATACCGCAGAGCAGTACAAGAACTGGCACCCAGCATAAAAATATTATCTTGAATACCTGGCTAAAGCGCATGGCCCTGATTCTTATTTGAAAAATCTGTCGCATTGTAAAAAACCCGGTCTGGATCAGCGTCATGCCGAAGATTTATAGCCAGTGCGCCCACAAACGTGCTGCTCTTTCCTTGATACGGGCAACGATTGAACGTTTTCTCCAGATGTCGAGCGTAATGAGCTTGGACGACTCCAGGTCTTTTTCGAACAGGGTTTGCATTTGCGCACCGAATTCCTGTCCTAGCATGACGGCATTAATTTCCTGGTTGTTGAGAAAACTACGCCAGTCAAGATTAGTCGAGCCTACGGTTGACCAGACACCATCTATAAGTGCAGTTTTGGCATGAAGCAACGCATCTTGCCGCGCATAGATTTTTACGCCGGCGCTGAGTAGCTCATCGTAATAAGAGCGGGATGCATAAAATACCAGGTCTGAATCTGTTTTTTCAGGCAACAACAATCGTACGTCGACACCGCGCTGAACAGCATCTTTAAGTGCAGCAAGCAATTGCGGATCAGGGACAAAATAAGCATTTGTCAGAAAAACTTGGGTTTCCGCGCTATTGATGGCGGAAAGCAAAGTTGCATAGATCTGGCTGTAAGGCTCTTCGGGCGAACTGCCGATGGCACGTACTACCTCATTGCCCTGATTTGCAGGCTGAGGGAAATAATTTTTAGGCGCCAATGGCGCGCCTTTTTGCGCGAGCCATGTCGCCATAAACAGTTTCTGGAATTCACTGACAACGGGTCCCGCCATACGCAAATGGGTGTCACGCCATGGTGTGGTGTCTTTGGTTGTTTTGGGTTTCCCGAATGAGCCGCTGGAATACACGCTGCTGATATTGATGCCGCCAACGAAGGCGACTCGTCCATCAACGATCAATAGTTTACGGTGGTCTCGCTGGTTGACTTGCCAGCCTTTACGCGCAATGAGCGGATTAATTGGATTGAATTCCAGAA
>JAYTIQ010000194.1:0-15179 GCA_043731705.1 Rugosibacter sp. | reverse complement strand
TGGATACCACCAAAACCGACAATTTCTGCATCCTGCTGCCGCCGCCGAATGTGACCGGCACGCTGCACATGGGGCATGGTTTCAACCAGGCCATCATGGATGCACTCACCCGCTACCACCGCATGCGCGGTGACAACACCTTGTGGCAGCCGGGTACGGATCATGCGGGCATCGCCACGCAAATCGTGGTCGAGCGCCAGCTTGATGCGCAAGGCGTCTCGCGCCACGACCTGGGCCGCGAAAAGTTCATCGAAAAAGTGTGGGAATGGAAAGAGTATTCCGGCGGTGCGATCACCCAGCAGATGCGGCGCCTGGGCACCAGCCCCGACTGGTCGCGCGAGCGTTTCACAATGGATGCGGGGCTATCGACAATCGTCACCGAAACCTTTGTGCGGCTGTACAACGAAGGCCTGATCTACCGTGGCAAACGGCTGGTGAATTGGGACCCGGTGCTGGGCACGGCGGTGTCTGACCTGGAAGTGGTGAGCACGGAAGAAGACGGCTCGATGTGGCACATCCGCTACCCATTAGCCGACGATAGCGGGCATTTGACGGTCGCTACGACGCGGCCGGAAACCATGCTCGGCGACGTGGCGGTGATGGTGCATCCGGAGGATGAGCGCTATGCGCATCTCATTGGCAAGCACGTGACTTTGCCGCTGTGTAATCGCGAGATTCCGATTATTGCGGATAGTTACGTCGACAAGGACTTCGGCACCGGCGTGGTGAAAGTCACGCCCGCGCATGACTTCAACGACTATGCGGTGGGGCAGCGGCACAAGCTGCCGATGATTTCCATCCTCAGCCTGGATGGAAATATTGTTGGGGGGTTCTCAAAAGATATATTACAGAACGAAATACAAGCAGAGCGATATGCAGCAGAAGGTGAAATTGGTCGAATAGTTGAAGAACCGCTTCCTGGAAAAGAGTCTTGGGAGTTGATCCCGCAAAAATATTGGGGTCTCGACCGCTTTGAAGCACGCCGTGTCATCATCGCCGACCTGGAGGCCGCGGGGCTGTTGGACAGCGTGAAACCACACAAGCTCACCGTGCCGCGCGGCGACCGCACCGGCGTCATCATCGAACCTATGCTCACCGACCAATGGTTTGTGGCCATGAGCAAACCGGGCGCGGATGGCCAGTCTATCGTCGGCAAAGCGCTGGAAGCGGTCTCATCGGGCGAGATCAAGTTCGTGCCGGAAAACTGGGTGAACACCTACAACCAGTGGCTCAACAACATCCAGGACTGGTGCATCTCGCGCCAGCTTTGGTGGGGGCATCAAATACCGGCCTGGTATACCGATGAGGGCAAAATCATCGTCGCCCACAATGAAGCTGAAGCAAAATCGCTCGCCGCAAAAGACGGTTACACCGGCGAATTGAAGCGCGATGACGACGTGCTCGACACCTGGTATTCCTCCGCCTTGTGGCCGTTTTCCACGCTCGACTGGACGCCGGAATATCCGCAAAAATCCAATCCGGCACTCGACCTTTACCTGCCGTCCACGGTGCTCGTCACCGGCTTTGACATTATCTTTTTCTGGGTGGCGCGCATGGTGATGATGACCAAGCACATCACCGGAAAAATCCCGTTCAAGCACGTCTATGTGCATGGCCTGATTCGTGACGCCGAAGGCCAGAAAATGAGCAAATCCAAAGGCAATGTGCTCGACCCGATTGATTTGATCGACGGCATTGCGCTGGATGATCTGGTGAAAAAACGCACCACGGGGCTGATGAATCCGAAAGACGCGCCCAAGATCGAAAAACGCACGCGAAAAGAATTTCCCAATGGCATACCCGCCTTTGGCACCGATGCGCTGCGCTTTACCTTTTTAAGCCTGGCCAGCCCCGGACGCGACATCAAGTTCGACATGCAGCGCTGCGAGGGCTATCGCAATTTTTGCAACAAGCTGTGGAACGCCACGCGCTTTGTGTTGATGAATTGCGAAGGCAAAGACTGCGGCATTCCGCCCGCGCAAGAGAACGCCGCCTGCGGCGGCATCGGGCCGATTGAATTGTCGCCCGCCGACCGCTGGATCATCAGCCGCCTGCAAGCGCTGGAATCAGACTCCGCCAAACATTTTGCCGACTATCGTTTCGATCTGCTCGCCAAAGCCGCATATGAATTCATTTGGGATGAATACTGCGACTGGTATCTGGAACTCGCCAAGGTGCAGTTGCAAAACGGCAACGAGGCGCAGCAGCGTGGCACACGCCGCACGCTGATCCGCGTGCTGGAAGCCATCCTGCGCGTCGTGCATCCGCTGATTCCGTTTATCACCGAGGAACTGTGGCAGAAGGTTGCACCCATTGCGGGAAAATCGGCGGGCAAAGCCACAGACGACGGCAGCGAATCCATCATGCTGCAAGCCTATCCAGTAGCCAACCCAATCGCCATCGACCCCGCCGCCGAAGCCTGGGTTGCAACCTTGAAGGACATGGTCAACGCCTGCCGCAGCCTGCGTGGCGAGATGAATTTATCGCCTGCGCAGAAAGTGCCGCTGATTGGAACGGGCAATAAAGTCGGCGCTGGCGACACGCCGCAAAGCTTTGAATCTTTGAACCCGTTTCTGGGCGTCCCTGGACAGTCCCTTTCCGGGACGGCGGCCTTGCAAGCCTACGCGCCTTATTTAGCCGCTCTAGCCAAGCTATCGGATGTCAGCGTGGTCGACACCCTGCCCGACACCGACGCCCCGGTGCAAATCGTCGGCGACTTCCGCCTGATGCTAAAAATCGAGATCGACGTCGCCGCCGAAAAAGAGCGCATCGGCAAAGAGCTTGCCCGCATTGAAGGCGAAATTGCCAAAGCTGAAACCAAGCTGCAAACCGCGAGCTTCGTTGAACGCGCACCAGCGAATGTGGTCGCGCAAGAGCGCGAGCGGCTGGCGGGATTTATCTCGCTACGCGACAAACTCGTCACGCAACACGCGCGGCTGGGTTAAACAGTCTGGCAAGCAGCCCAGACAACTATTTTCGCCGCATGAAAAACTCGAACTCCGCACCCTGATCGCCACTTTGCTCGCGACTGCCCAGCAACTCATTGCCAGTCTGCCGGGAAAACGCAGCAAAGTCCTGCACGGCACCAGGGTCGGTAGCGAGTATGCGCAATACCTGCCCCGAGTGAAGCTCAACCAATGCCTTCTTGGTACGCAAAATCGGCAGCGGACATTTCAAGCCACGTGCATCGAGTTCTTTATCGAAGTTCATTTGTTTTACGCCTCTTATCAGAAGATGGATACGCCCCGAAATAGCCGATCCTCAAGTAGTCTACTACGCGTAATTTATCTGACTTGGATGCTTGTGCAAACTCGCTTATGAAAATGAACTTCTCTTCTTTGCTCACCCGGCAATTCATTCGTTATCTCGGCGTTGGCGGGTTAAGCTTTGCCGTTGACTTTACTTGCCTGTACTACCTTACTGAGTATGTCGGCCTCCACTATCTCGTCTCTGCCTCACTCGCCTTTTGCGTCGGCCTTACCACCAACTACTTGCTCTGCCTGGCCTGGGTTTTTGATTTTCGCCGCATGCCAAACCGCTGGCATGAGTTTATGGTGTTCAGCGCGATTGGTTTTATAGGGCTCTTGCTCAACAATTTGCTGCTTTGGTTGTTAACAGAGCATGCCGGTCTTTATTATTTGTTATCAAAAATCGTAGCCACCGCAGCCATTCTGTTCTTCAATTTTTCGCTACGTCGCTGGCTGCTTTTTTCACCCCCGCAAGCCTCGACTACTGCAAGGGAAATACTGCCATGATGCAAATTGTCCTCATCATCGGCGCCGGCCCCGCTGGCCTGACGGCTGCGCTGGAACTGGCCAGAAACTCCGACATCCGCCCCATCGTGCTGGAAGCGCTTACCGACGTTGGCGGCATTTCGCGCACCATCGAATACAAGGGCAACCGCATGGACATCGGCGGCCATCGCTTCTTTTCCAAATCCGACTGGGTGATGAACTGGTGGCGGCAGATGATGCCCGTCGCCCCCGACAAAGATGCCGACGGTTTTTCGCAAATGCCGCAAAACGACCGCCACCTGCTGATCCGCCCACGCCTCTCACGCATTTATTTCCTTCGCCGTTTTTTCGACTACCCGATTTCACTCTCCGCCAAGACCATGGCCAACCTCGGCCCCGTACGCCTGGTGCGCATCGGCATTTCCTACGTCTGGGCAAGCCTGTTCCCTCGCCGGCCGGAAAAAAACCTCGAAGATTTTTTCTACAACCGTTTCGGTGGCGAGCTGTACCGCACTTTCTTCAAGGACTACACCGAAAAAGTCTGGGGCGTCGCCTGCCGCGCCATCAGCCCCGAATGGGGCGCGCAACGCATCAAGGGCTTGTCGATCACCAAAGCCATTCTGCATGCGGCGAAGAAAATCTTCTCCAATAGCAATATAGGTGTGGCGCAAAAAGGCACCGAGACCAGCCTGATCGAACGCTTCCTCTACCCCAAGTTCGGCCCCGGCCAGATGTGGCGTATCGCCGCTGAAGAACTGCGTGCCAAAGGCGGCGAGATTCACTTTGGCTTGAAAGTGGTCACGCTCAAACAGGAAAATAATCGCATCATCGCTATCGAAACTGAAGATGCGGATAAAAGTCGGCGCTGGTGGCACGGCGACGCGTTCATTTCCACGATGCCCATGCGTGACATGATTCAGGCTTTGCAACCACCGGCACCGCACAATGTGCGCACGGTGGCCGATGGCCTGATGTATCGCGACTTCATCACCATGGGCCTGCTCGTCAAAAAGCTCAAACCCCGCCCCGAAGGCCGGCCACCGCTCAACCTGTTGCCAGACACCTGGATTTATATCCAGGAACCCGATGTCAAAATCGGCCGCCTGCAAATTTTCAACAACTGGAGCCCGGCGCTGGTCAAGGACGCCGACACGATCTGGATGGGGCTCGAATACTTCTGCCAGGAAGGTGACGAACTCTGGCGCATGAGTGACGACGAGTTCTCACGCTTCGCCATTGTCGAGCTAGCCAAGATCGACCTCATCAACCCCGCCGACACGCTCGACTGCCACGTCGCCCGTGTACCCAAAGCCTACCCCGCCTACTTCGGCAGCTACAGCCAGTTCGACACCCTGCGCGAATTTGCCGACAGCATAAACAACCTCTTCCTTGTCGGCCGCAACGGCATGCACCGCTACAACAACCAGGATCACTCGATGGTCACCGCCAAGCTTGCCGCTGAAGCCATCATGGCCGGACGTAGCGACAAGACTGCGATCTGGTCAGTGAATGTGGAAGAGGTATATCACGAGGAAAAGCGTACATAAACTCTACTTTCATCCGCTACCCGTGCGTAATCCTCACCGTGTTTCTGGTACAACCAGCTGACTTACTGTCTCAGCGGAAGATTCATTAAATTTGCATTTACGCCAACCTGAAAAGCGCCACAACTGATTGCGGTGCACGCTGACAACCAGACCCGCTCGCTGCTGACAAACATAATCTTGCCGCAATACTTCGCGCATCCAGGAAAGATCAATTCTTTGCGCACTTTCCACCTGCTGGATACGAGACTCCAAATCGGTGGCAGACTGAACGAGCACAACATCTGGCGGATTCTTTTGCCAGAGCGTTCGCCAGTGCGTTGCCGGATCAGGCCCCAACCCCAAACGGTACGTGTCATTCCACATGCCACGATCTGCGGCGAGCATGAAGTAATACCCCCACAACCGACCATGCGCTGGACGGAATATCGGATCGAAAGAAAGATAGTTAAGATCAGCAGGCAGGACAATGTCAGGCAAAGCACCATCTGCGTTAGTTTGGGTACGCAACTGCATCAGCTGTCTTGAAAAAGATACGTTCTCTAGCCGATTAACTGTCGCCTCGTAGTGGCTGTATAAACTACCAAGAAACACTAGGCTAAAAACCAGACCGACACCCCGCCTTAACAGTGCGCCAGATTTCCACCCGGCTGTAAGTTTCTCCATAAGCTGCCAGCCTTCACCCAGAGTTGCCGCAGTAAGGAATAGCAGCATCAATAGCGCCGGAATGTAATACTGGGCCCACTGCCCACCATTACTGAATGCAGGAAGCAACCCATTCACCCCAATGACCAACATCACTCCCAATAAGATATAGAGGCCGGACAACCGCTCTTCATGTGCCCGTGCCAAGCGCAGTAGCATAGCCAAAACCAGTGGCATACCAAGCAAAACGGCTGCCAGATGGCCTGAACTTGCAAAGGCGATGACATCAAATAGTTTCGTATCGTAGAAGCTTTTCACTGGGTGACGCTCTGCGTTCAGCGTGAAGTTGGCGAGGTAATACGCTTTAGTGCTGGCGCCGGTCAGGTGAAGTTCTATCGCAACGCACCCGGCAAATGCACTCAAGGATAAAACCACAAAAGAAAGATTTACAGCCAGCAGGGCGCGCCAGCGCCCCCTGACCACAACTGCTAGTGCAGAAAAATCCGCTAGTGCCAAAATCACCAGTGTCATTACATAAGGCATGAAGAAAAATACAGCTTTGGACATCAGCGCCAGTGCAAAACCTGAGGCTACAACTCCGCTAACAAATACGGCTGATGACCACCGGCCATTGCGAAGCCAAAGCTCATGCAGACGGACATGCAGGAAAATCCCCAGCAATGCCCAGAAATAGCAGACCCAGTCCGGACGCAATTGCCAGACATAGCTCAACCGGTCTTGCCAAAGCGTGAGCAAGCCCAAGGCAAGCCATAACATTGCCGTGGGCGTCAAGCTGAAGCGCGCCACTGCCGCAAAACGTGAATAAAAGCCTTGGAGCAACAGAAAAGAGCCAGTCGCGTGCAACAAGATCACAGCCAAACCCAACTGACGGATTTTTCCAACATCATCAACCCCAAGGATACGCCGCAGTACCGAAAGCAGGAGGTGCGGCAAGAGTGGGTGATTCTCGAAAAAGTCAAGGTAAGGGCGTTCGCCTCGCTCCACCGCAAACATGGCCGCTAGGTGTTCAACTTCGTCGCAACCATAGAAAACGGGATGGTGACCAAGAATTACCGCAAACTCGATCAACAGTAACGGCAGCACCAGCAATATGACGAATGTTGTCGCGTGTGACCATCCTTTTCGCCAGCACATAACTAGATTCATCCCTCGCATCTCCTCAAAAAGTCGGCGCTGGTGACACGGCGCGCAGAGGCGAACAGGCGTAAAGGACTGCACTCGGCAGAACAACCACAGCCGCAACACCCACCACAGGCTGCGGCATGACCACCCAATCCACCACCGGATCGGTGCACAACGCCAGGCGTTTTTCAGGGCGTTGCTCCGCCTGCTTCAAGAGCGCATTGCGACGTTGCCATTCGTTGAATTTTTCGCGCGAGAACACCACGCCGATGTGCTGAATTTCACCAATGTAGTTTGCCGTATGCAAGACAAACCACACGGTCGTTTCCTTTTCTGGCCAGGCAATGGTGTCGCCCGGGCGAATAAACCGCACAAACGGATGCGGCGGCTGGCGGCCGTTCAGATAACTCTCCTCTGTGCGCCGCAATGGCTCCGGCCGCTTGTCCCAATGCGCTATTCCCCAAACCAGCAGCCCCGCAACAAGTATCGGCATCGCCTTGGCCACCAATGGCGGCGTATGTTTCCAGCGAAGTACACACGCCAACAACAATGGCAATGGCCACCAGCCGCCCGTCACCAGCCCATGCAGCCAGAGCGGCCCCTGCCACCAGGGTTTAATGAAACGCGCACCGGCAATTTCAAGCTCCACAATCAATCCCGGTAGCGCCAACAGCCAGAGCACTATCAGCATCACCCAAAGTATCTTGCGCCATTCGTGAACCTTCTCTGCCAGCAGGACAAGATGCTGCCTGGAGACAAAACTTGCCCCGCAGATCAACCAGACAATGGGCTGGAGTAACGTGGCCTCCAAGGTCGCCAAGACGAGCAAGAGGCCGGTCAGCAAAGCGCCATTACGCGAAAAAACCAATGCCCGTTGCAGCACATCCAGCAAGGCAACCGCCGCAATCGGGATGGCCAGCCAGAATACCCGCCAGGGTTGCCCCTGCACCACGATTTCAAGCGGCAACCAATATGCGGTAATCAGCGCCAGCATTAACCCGCCGCAAGCCAGCACCAGCAAGCGTGCATACAGCGGTTGCCATCGCGGGTTACCCACCCGGACACCGGCGAGCAGCCCAGCCAATGCGGTGAAATACACCGGCAGACGATTCTCGCCCAGCGGCTTGAAAAGAATATCCGACGCGCCATACAAATAATCCAGCCATTCGCCACGCATCAACTGCAAGTGCGGAATATCCGGATTAACCATGCCAATAGCGATCAGTGCCAGCGTTGTGATGAGCGTTAGCAGCACTATCCAGCGCATCGGCATGCGTGCGGTCATCACCAGCGCCAAAGACCAGACGCCCAGCAAGGGGTGCAATAGACAAGACAATAACGCCAGCGCCCCAGCCCACCACACCCTGCCAACCGCGAGCAGTGCCACCGCCAGCAAGCCGCATGGCATGGCCCACGAGCGTGCCGTGGCGAAGTTTTCATTGAGCACGAAGACTGATGCATTCGGCGAGTAGCTGACAGAGATCATCACGCCATACAGCACCGCAAATCGCACGATCAGCGTGTCGCCATGCCCATTGCCCAACATCACGCGGACGAGAAGAAACAAAGCCGCAACCCACAACACGCCGCCGGTGAGCGTGACCAGCCGCGCCGCGACATCCAGCCCTAGCGCGCGCACCAGCTCGCCATAAATCGGGGTGAATAAACTCAGGCTGCCTTGCGAGCCGAAGCGGAAAAAAAGATCGCTCGCCAGCGCGTCGGGATAAATCCAGTGTGCGCTGATCAACCCATACACACGCGCATCGTGCCAGATGCCTTGATACGGGTTATTCAACAGCCAGAGCAGAAATGCCAAAAGCAGTAGGCCACTGGTCATCCAGTATCGCTGCCCCACCAGCGCCATCCTACTGGATACCGCTGCGCATAACTTTTCGGGCGCGAGCAAACTCGTCCCCGCTTCAGTCACCCTTGACCACATGCATGAATGCCGTCTCCAGCGAGAGCGTGGGCTTGACTTCGATGATCACATGCCCTGCCGCTTCCAGCGCATGCAGGGTTTGCCATAGCGCGGTGCGCGGCGCATCAATCACCCAGCGGCCGCCGGGTTCTGGCTGCATACCGGCCAGCACGGCCGCCGCGCCCTGGCTGCGCACCAGCACGTAGTCATCCTCGCCCGCGAGTTCCGCCGGTGAGCGCACGGCGCGCAGTTCGCCCTTGTGGATCAGGCCAAAGCGGTCGGCCAGACGCTCGACATCATGCAGCACATGCGAGGTCAAAAAAATCGTGCCGCCTTGCTGCCGGTATTCCGCCAGAATATCCACCACCTCGCGCCGCCCGATCGGGTCAAGGCCGGAGAGCGGTTCATCCAGAATCAGCAAGCGCGGCTGCACGGCGAGTGCATGCGCCAGCGCCGTGCGCTGCGCCATACCTTTGGAAACCCCGCGCACGGTTTTGTTGGCCACATCGCCCAGGCCAAAGCGTTCGAGCCACTGCATGCAGTGCATTTTATTATTGGCTACCTGCCGCTTGTGTAACGCCAGCCCCATGCCAAGGATTTCCAGCGGCGTCAGGTAATCCGGCAGGCTGGGGTTTTCCGGCACATAGCCGAGGCCCGTGCGCGCGGCGCTGTTGTCCACCGTCACGCCAAACAACTGCGCCGTGCCGGTGGTCGCGCGCACCACGCCCGTCAAAATTTTGATCAAGGTGCTCTTGCCCGCGCCATTGGGGCCGATGAAGCCAAACGTCTCGCCCTCCGCCACGGTGAGCGAGACGCCCTTCAAAGCCTCAAACGGGGGCGACGCCCAGCGGCGGGGATAGGTTTTTCGCAGGTCGTGAATATCAATCGCAAGTGTCATGATGGCGCGGGAGAAGTACGTAAGACGATGTTGCCTTGCTTGTCAAAACCAAAGCCGAAGCCAAACGGGTCTTGCGGCAAGGCGGGAAGGATGCCTGAAGTAACCAAGGCTTGCAGGTCGGGTAAGGGTTTGCCAAAGCGCTCGCGGTAGCCGTCTGCAGCCATGCGCAATTGTTGCAATTGACGCAAACGCACGACGCGCGTTTCCAGATATTTACGGAAGTCCGGGCGGCGTGCCTCTTTGGCCAAGGCTTCAACCACGCGTATCGCCAGCTCGGTGTCTTGCGCCCTATCCACCCAGCGTGCGGCCATGTTCTGCATGGTCAGTTGCTGGTCGGGGTCGGGCAGTTTTAATGCGGCCTCACGCATCCAGGCGGCAGCGCCTGTCGGGTCGTGCTTGTAATACCACTGATTGAAGCCATAAAAAAATGCCGGCTGGTAATCGAAGAATCGCGCATGGCTGGCACGCGCGAGTATCGTCTGCGCCGCATCCACTTCGCCATACTGGGGCAGAATTGCGAAGGCGATATAGTAGTTATCTTCATGCGCCGGGTTAAGCCAGGACACATCTTTTTGCACCTTCGCCAACACGACGTAATCTTCGGGCTGCATTTTTTCGGTGGAGACAACCAGCGCGCGAATAGCCGCGATATCCGCCGCCAGATAGCGGTCGCCCAGCGCCATGAACACCTGCACAAAGAGCGGCAAAGCCACCTGCATTTCCACTGCGACTGTCTGCCGTGACAAGGGTTTTAGCCGCTGCGTGCTGGCAATAAACACAACGGCCAAGAGCATGGCCAAGAACGGCGACAACCAATGTTTGGATAATTTATTCACCGTATCACGAACGCCGAGTTTTCGTCACTATTCAAAATCACGGCGGGTGAATGTCATCACCGCCAAGGTGAGCAGTAGCGCCGCATAGCTCGTTGCCATCAATAAACCCAGCCCGACCGCCTGGCTCACCGGTGCCAGCCCGTACATCGGCCATGCCCGAAAATCCAGCCGCGACAGATCAGGCAGCACCCATTGAATCGCATCAATGACCGGCGCAAAGCGCATCAAGGCTTGATCTCCTTCCGCACCTTTGGCCAGATACTCAGCCACTGCGCCCAGGCTCTTGCCGCCAATGGCAAAGGCGAGACCCAATGCCAAAGGCAGCATAGGCACGGTTGAGAACGTGGCAACCCATAGCGCAAAAGCCGTCACCACCACCGCATCAACCCACAGGCCGGCCACGGTAAGCCAATACGGCATGCCCAGCACCGCCGGGAAGCCCTGCGCATAGCCTTTGCCCAACAACAGCACCACCAGCCAGAGCATCATGCCCAATAACAATGCGGCCAAGGCGAGCAGGCCCAGCACGCCCAGATACCGGCCCACAATATATTGCCCGCGGGCCACGGGGTAGGTGAGTGAAAACAGCACGGTGCGCCGCTCAATCTCGCGCGCGACCAGCTCCTGTACCCAAAACAGCGAAAACAAAACCAGCGTGATGCGCAAGCCGGACAGCCCCACATCCAGCGCCACTGTCTGCGGCTGACGCGGTGAAAAAGAGGCGGAAAGATAAGCCACGCCCATCAGCAAGACACCGAGTATCAGGATGGACTGGATACTGCGGCTACGCAGCCCGGCGCGCCACACAGAAAACATGAACTGCCACATGACGTTACCTCAAGAAAAAAGAGCGCACCCTGAGGCGCGCTCTTTTATGACAACACAAGCTTGAATCAGGACGAAGAATCTGTCGTCGCCACACCATTCGCTGTCGTCACATTAGCGCCCGTACATCCAGTTGTGGCACAGGTAGCTGACTCGGCAATCCCACCACCCGCACTTGAGCCCTTGAATGTCTTGTTACCTTTTTTGGAACCTGAAGCTACAGCAAAGGCAACACCTGAAACTTCGTTGTAACTGACAATCGTGTTTGCAGAGCACTGCACGGCAAAACCAGTCCTAACGAAAACAGGGGTGGCTACTGCCACGCCCGGACCACCGTTAATGGTAGCCTTGGCTGCAACACCACCATTGCAAGCGCACAGTTCCCCAGTTGGCCCTGTCGAAGAACTGGGTGCTGCGACAGCTGTCACAACGGTGCCGTCGCCACTACAAGCCGCAGCGAACGCACCTGCCGAGAATAAGCTGGAAACCAGACCAATCACAAGTAGCTTTTTCATTTGCATGTCCTTTAAATTAGTTTGCGTTAGCGAGCGCCGACGTCAGCAGGTTTTTCGCATCTGACTGTGCCGCCTTGTTCTCGCCCTTCTTGGTGTATTCCGTGAACTGCGGGATCGCAATCGCGGCCAGAATGCCGATGATCGCCACGACGATCATCAGTTCGATTAGGGTGAAGCCTTTTTGCAGCTTGTTCATATGGGGAATCTCCTTTGCAAAGAAATGCGACGGGTGCCGCTGAGTCAAATAAAGCATATGTCATGCCAAAAAAAAAGATATTGACTGAATCAGGATTTGCGCTTGATTAGCAAAATAATTCACTACGTTAACTGACAAAAAACGTCAGTCTTTAACGTATTGCGTCACATGTTGCGATGTATTGCGCACAAATTACCTGAACAGCTCTGCTTCATCCACAGCGTCGATTTGTTCAGATTCAAGAAACTGTTCGGCATAACGTTGATAAACGCCGTGCTTGACAAAAATATCAAAGAGATCGGGGTCAATGTGGCCGTTCTTCTTGAAATTGGCGAGAATCTTCATCGCCTGCGAGAGCTTCATGCCATTCTTGTAGGGCCGGTCGCGCGCGGTGAGTGCCTCGAAAATGTCGGCAATTCCCATGGTGCGGGCTTGCACGCTCATTTGCTCGCGCGTGAGACCTTTGGGGTAGCCTTTGCCATCCATGCGCTCGTGGTGACCACCAGCGTATTCGGGCACACGTTTCAAATGCTTGGGCCAGGGCAGTTGCTCCAGCATCTTGTTGGTGGCAACGATGTGATAATTAATCGTTTCCCGCTCTTTTTGCGTTAGCGTGCCAGAGCGAATGGTGAGGTTTTCCATTTCTTCTGCAGTAAGAAACCCAGTCTGCAAGCCGTCCACATTCCGCCATTCCCGCTCGGTGCCGATCGTGCGCACACGTTGTTGATCGCTTGCAGCCATGGATTCACTACCGATATTAGCCTGACGCAGAAAATCGCGATCTGCATCCAACGCGCGCAGTTGTTCAGCCAGCGCTCGGTGCACGCGAGCTTCGGCTGACTCATCGGTTTTTGTACGCAGGGCTAATTGCTGACGCAAGGCGGCAATTTCAGCATCGCGCTTCAAGACTTCAAAGCGGGTATCCACCAAATGAATGCGATCAAAAATAGTTTGCAGCTTGGTGGCTTTATCGACCACATGCACAGGCGTGGTGACTTTGCCGCAATCGTGTAATAAACCGGCAATTTTTAGCTCGTAACGATCCTGGTCATTCATGGTAAACGCAGCCAATGGACCTGTCGTGGTGGCATTCACGGCTTCGGCCAGCATCATGGTGAGTGCTGGCACTCGCTGGCAGTGGCCACCGGTATAGGGCGATTTTTCGTCAATCGCCAGATTGATGAGCCGAATGAACGACTCGAAAAGCTCTTCTTGCTGGTTGATTAACTGTCGGGTAGTCAGCGCAATGGCGGCTTGTGATGCAAGCGACTCGGCCAGGCTTTGATCGGCTGCAGAAAAGGCAATCACTTCTCTTTTGACCGGATCGAACGCATTGATCAGTTGCAGCACGCCAATGAGCTCATCTTCGTGATTGACCATCGGCACTGTGAGAAAAGATTGCGAGCGATAGCCTGTTTGCTCGTCAAACGCACGCGTGCCAGAAAAATCAAAGCCTTCTTCCATATACGCATCAGCGATATTGATTGTCTTAATATGGATGGCGGCATACGCGGCTACCATCGCAGTATTAGGCTGCCCTTTACTGTTAATGAGGGGCAGATCAGGGAAAGTCACTGGCTGCCCTGTCGTGCCACCCATCGAAATATTTAATGAGTCGGTGCGCATAATCTCGAAACGCAAGGCTGATCGATCTTCTGTCAGGAGATAAAGCGTGCCGCCGTCAGCATGGGTGATAGTTTTGGCAGCGACCAGGATGGCCTCAATCAGACGATGAATATCGTGCTCTTTGGACAGCGATGCCCCAATGATGTTGAGTTGTTCCAGACGCGGAAAGAGTTTATTGTCTTTTTTCATAGTGAGCGCCTTTTATTTGATACATACCGCACGTACCTGCTTGACGTCTGTCACGCCTTGCAGAGCTTTTTCCAGACCATCCATTTTCAACGTTAGCATGCCGTCGTCAAGCGCTTGCGAAAATAGCTGGGTGACGCGGGCATGTTCCTGGATCAGCCTTTTCAAAGGCTCAGTACCTATCATTAGCTCATGTAAACCCGCGCGCCCCTTGTAACCGGTTCCCCCGCAGATGTCACAACCTTTGGCTCGATAAAAAACGAGATGCCCATCCTTGCCAAAATCCTTGATCAGGCGCGCCAAGGTCGCATCGTAAGCCGTTTGAAAATCTGTTTTGAAGGCTTCGGTATTCATCAGCTCCGTGCAGTATTCGGTCATGAACAGCCTGACCTCGTCAGGCTCAGGGACATACGCCTCTTTGCACTTGCATAGCCGCTTGGCCAGACGCTGCGCAAGAATGCCCAGCAAGGCATCGGAGAAATTAAACGGGTCCATACCCATATCGAGCAGACGAATGATGGATTCTGGTGCGCTATTGGTGTGCAGCGTGGCAAACACCAAATGGCCAGTCAGCGAGGCTTCGATACCGATGCTGGTAGTTTCGGCATCGCGCATTTCACCCACCATGATGATGTCCGGGTCAGCACGCAAGAAAGCCTTCATGACCGTGGGAAAATCCATCACCTTCTTGTTAACTTGTACTTGGCGCAGGCCTTTCTGGGTAATTTCCACCGGGTCTTCAGCGGTCCAGATTTTGGTGTCCACTGTGTTCAGATAGCCGAGTATCGAGTGCAGTGTGGTGGTTTTGCCGGAACCCGTCGGGCCGCAAACAAAAAAGAGGCCGTAGGGTTTGGCGATGGTTGCCTTGAGTTTTTCCAGATTGGTTGGCAGGACACCCAGCTTGTCGAGCGGGATGGGCTCACCCCCGGCAAGAATCCGCATCACCACATCTTCAACGCCGCCCGTAGAGGGAATCGTTGCCACCCGCAGTTCAATATCTAGCGGGCCATATTTTTTGAACTTGATCTTGCCATCTTGCGGCTTGCGGCGTTCGGCAATATCAAGATCACACATGATTTTCAAACGTGCGACCATGGCACTGCGGTAACTGGT
>JAYTIQ010000193.1:0-2288 GCA_043731705.1 Rugosibacter sp. | reverse complement strand
TCTGCGGCTTCGTGGAGCAAGGGCACCTCGGCATTCGCATCGCCTGCTAGAAAAATCGGTAGATCAGCAATTTGCAGTGTTGTTCGATTTACTGCGGGCATACCTTTGTCATCGAGTGTCGCGCCAAGGTTTTCCAGACCGAGATCATCGATATTAGGACGGCGGCCAAGTGCCACCAATACTTGCTCAACTTCAACTTCATGCTTGCCGGAACGCGCACGCACACCGGAAGTTGTTGCGGTGAGTTCGGCATCCGCACCCAGATGCATCACAAATTCATGGCTAAGTGATTCTTGCGCGACGACATTCACCTGGGGATCGGTCAGGCCCGCAAGCAGCGGACTGTGGCTAAAGGCCGTGACATGGATGCCCAGGCGGGAAATTGCCTGGGCCAGTTCTACGCCCAGTGGTCCCAGCCCTACCACTGCCATAGAGTCCGGCAGAGTGGTTTGCTCGAAGAGTGTATCGGTTGTTTGTACCCGAGCTCCGAGTGAGCGCCAAGGCTCAGGTACCACAGGGCGTGAGCCAGTAGCAATGATGATGTGACGGGCAATGATCTCTACGCCGTTCACGTGCACCCGATTAGGCCCCAACAGGCGTGCGCGTCCGGTTATGGCACGTTCTCCCATGGATTCGGTGGCATTTAGCGTACTGGCGACAAAGGCATCGCGTAGCCGACGTACGCGGCGCAATACGGCACTGCGATCCACTCTGAGTTGATCTGCACCTCGAATGCCGAATTCTTCGAATGTGGTGCGATGATGAAACGCGTTTGCAGCCTCTATCAATAATTTGGAAGGCATGCAGCCAACGCGTGCACATGTTGTGCCCCATGGGCCATCATTGATAATAATCACATTTTGCGTGTGTTTTTTGACTTCACTCAGCGCCGCTAAACCGGCACTTCCTGCGCCGATAATGACGACATCCACAGATTTTTTCATGAAGGTCCCTCCCGCTCTTTTATGCGGTATTTAGTTTTTAAATAATGTCTGCGCATAGCCAAGACAATGCAATGCAGAAAGGCAATCTCCAGCTTACAATGAAACACATGAGTAAATCATTGTTTTGCTCTCTCGTCATCACACCGAATAAAAAATCTTATGGGCTATCGACTCTCGAAAATTTACACCCGCACGGGTGATGCTGGTACCACAGGCTTGGGTGACGGCACCCGCAGTCCCAAGCATTCCACGCGCATCGCCGCGCTGGGTGATGTGGATGAAACCAATTCGTTGATTGGTGTCATCCTGTGTGAGGAATTGCCAGAGGATGTGCGCATGCTACTCATCGGCATTCAGCACGACTTGTTCGATCTGGGCGGCGAGCTGTCAATTCCTGGGGCCACCTTGCTTAAAAGCACCCAGCCTGTACAGCTGGAAGCGGCGATTGATCATTACAACGAAGTCCTGCAACCGCTCAAGGAATTTATTCTGCCCGGCGGTACACGGGCGGCGGCGCTCACCCATCTGGCGCGTACGGTGTGCCGCCGTGCCGAACGTGCGGTTGTGGCGTTAGCGGCCACCGAACCGGTGTCTGATTGCGGGCGGCAATATCTTAATCGGCTCTCTGACTTGTTATTCGTCCTTGGCCGCTGGTTGAATCATGTGGCAGGCAGTGGCGATGTGCTGTGGCAAAAGGGCAAAAACGCCTGAGAAGTTATGCGCAGTGGTATCTAGTCGGACGGCGCTGGTCACATGGCGACAAGTTGCTACGAAAACTTGGTTGTCGTTTATGCGCACACTGCAGCACATCAGTGATACTGGGCGCACAGCACCATGTTCGCTGTTTGGCGAGCAGCGTATTGCATTGACCGAAGTATTTTTACCAGCTGTCTTGACTTTCTAATACGTATCGGCTCAGCTGACTGTTTTGATTTATTGCCCAGAATTTTTCTATAAAAATTTACTTAAGGATTAAGGAGAAAAAATGAACCCACCTCTTGCGGCCATGCTGGGTGCCCTAACTGCTGATGCCGCCACGCTCGGCTTGCACTGGCTATACGACGCAGAACGGTTAAAAATCCTGCAGCAACAAGGCTCGCTGGTATTTCGCGCGCCAGACCTGAAAAATTATCAGGGTTTAATGGGCTATTTTGCTCACGCGGGCAAGCAAGTGGGCGACTTATCTTTTTATGGGGAGTCTTGCCGTCTGATGCTGGAGCACCTCGCCAAAACTGGCGGCAATTTTGAGCGTCAAGTATTCCAACAAGAATGGCTCGCTGCCTTTGGTCCTGGCGGTCATTGGGTCGGATATGCTGACCATCCTACCCGCCTGACGGTCGTGCG
>JAYTIQ010000192.1:0-32167 GCA_043731705.1 Rugosibacter sp. | reverse complement strand
TTCTTCGGTGACCGTATGCTCGACCTGAATGCGCGGATTTACCTCGATGAAATAGTAATGGCCGGTGTCGACATTCAGCAAAAACTCCACCGTGCCGGCGTGCGTATAGCCCACCTGGCGGCACAGTTTCAAGGCCGTCTCGCACAATTCAGTTCGTGTGGCGTCGTCAAGATAAGGCGCAGGCGCGCGCTCCACGACTTTCTGGTTGCGCCGCTGCACCGAGCAGTCGCGTTCAAACAGGTGGATGAGCTGGCTGTGTGTGTCGCCCAGGACTTGCACTTCCACATGACGGGCATGACGGATGAGTTTTTCCAGGTACATTTCATCGCTGCCAAACGCCGCCAGCGACTCGCGCCGTCCGGCGGCCACGAGTTCTTCCAGCGTGGCTTCCGATTCAATCATGCGCATGCCGCGCCCACCGCCGCCCCAACTGGCTTTGAGCATCAGCGGGTAGCCGATTTCCAAGGCCAGTTTGTGCACTTCCTTGATGTCAGCGGGCAAGGTGCCGGTAGCCGGAATGACCGGCACACCCGCTTTAATCGCCGCCTCACGCGCGGCGACTTTATTGCCCAGGGTGCGCATGACATCCGGCTGCGGGCCAATGAAGGTGATGCCTTCGCGCGCGCAGGCCTCGGCAAAATCGGGGTTTTCTGACAGGAATCCATAGCCCGGATGGATCGCATCCACATGGGCCTCTTTGGCGATGCGCAGGATGTCTTCAATATCCAGATAAGCCTCGATCGGCTTTTTGCCTTCACCGACGAGATAGCTCTCATCCGCCTTGAAACGGTGCAGCGCGAAGCGGTCTTCATTGGCATAAATACCCACCGTGCGTATGCCCAATTCACTGGCCGCGCGCATGACGCGGATGGCAATTTCACTACGGTTGGCAACCAGCAGGCTACGAATTTTCTTCATGGTTCAATCCAGAGGTCGATGGGCAAAGGGAATACATCCCCTGCGAAAAGAATAGTAAAGCACTAATTACATTTTACCTGCAGGCCAGCTTTGCATAGAATGAGCCCGCGGCGTGGATGCTTTTTCAGTACGACTGAATAAACTGCATGATCCGCCTATAAATAAAAAACTATTGAGGATACTTATTTACCATGACAATCCAGAATCTATTGGCGCTAGTGCCAACCCTGATGATGATTTTCTTAGGCTTATTGATGTTTGGCTTGGGGCTTTCCCTCACGCTAGCCGATTTTTTTCGTCTCAAGGAACACCCCAAAGCGGTTGTGCTGGCACTTTCATTGCAACTGATCATTCTGCCTATTGCTTGTTATTTTTTGGTGGTATTTTTTGACTTGAAGCCTGTTTATGCCGTGGGTTTAATGCTTTTGGCTGCGTCGCCCGGGGGTATAACGGCCAACCTATTCAGTCATTTATTCGGCGGCAACCTTGCCATGAATATTTCACTCACTGCCATCAATACCGTACTCTCGATTGTTACGCTCCCGCTCATTGCTAATCTGGCGATCGAGATTTTTGCTAAAACTGGTCAGGTGATTCCGCTGCAAATGAGCAAGGTGGTCGAGGTGATTGTACTAATCCTGATCCCCGTGTCGATAGGCATGGTGATGCGCGTTAAAGCCCCTGACTTTGCGGCGCGGATGGATAATCCCATGAAGATATTTAGCGGTGTGCTTTTGCTGGCGTTGATGAGCTTGACCATCGCGCGTGAGTGGAGCGGAGTTGTAAAGTACTTCACTCATTTAGGACCCGCAGTGCTCATTTTTAATTTGATTAGTCTGTTTGCCGGGTTTTATTTAAGCCGCATGATCGGTCTAAACAAAGCCATGTCCACGGCAATCAGTTTCGAGATTGGCATCCATAACTCCGCACTAGCCATGTATCTCGGTATGAAAGTGCTTAACAACCCGGGGTTGGCATTGCCCGCTGCGATGTATTCGGCCAGCATGCTCATCGCTGCAGCACTCTTTGGCTTTTTGGTGACGGGGCGGGACAATAGCGGAATTAAAAGAGTCTTGGCTTAAAAGCTACACTCCCCAAACAACGGGTTTTTGTTTTTTCTGTGCCCATTCAATAAGCTCAAGTAGCGGTGTGGCGCGCTGGTAAAGGCTGACAAAGGGGCGTTCGCCTGAGCCCCCTTTTTCTACCTGCGGCCGATCTGCTTCGGGCGTTGCGGCGAGGCGTTGTTTATCGTCGTTAATGGCTGCTTTCAAACAACGAATCGCTTCGGGCAATTGTTCTATGGTGATAATCCCCTGGTCAGTGGTGTCCTTGCCCATGATCTGCATGAGACGGTGTGCCACGTCGCGAAACATAATGACGTCTCCCGCGGCGGCGGATTTAAATGTAACGATCATTTTTGTTTTCCTTTTCTGCTTTCTTTTTCGGAAGATTTTTCCGACAATAAATGCTGTAACCAGTCGAGCAGGCTTTGCGCGGGCTTTTCCCAGTCGTGCTCGAGCATCAGGCCATGCCCCATGCCCGGAAAAATCTGTGCCTCTACACCATAAGTTCGTGCGGTCATTTCAACGAGAGATGCAGCGATCAGATGGTCAAGTTCAGTGCCTTGAACAAGCAAAGGCGTGCGCCGTACAAGCGCAGTTTGCGGCAGACAGAAGAGCGACATATCCCACAACGCGCGGTGGGATTCCGGTTGTGCCAGACGATAAAAACGTTGCAATTGGTCGATGCTGACGGGTTGAGCAAACAGCGCTTCGCGTAAAGAATCCAGCGCCACCTGGCCGCCGCTAAGCATCGTGTTCAAGTCTTTCATTACTCCTGGCCGGGAAAACAGCAAGCCTACGGCGGCAGAAAGCAGGCCTTGCGGTGGTACAGAACACATCAGTACGGCAGCGGGGGCGGTGTGTTTTTCCAGATACTTTTGTACGACAAATCCACCCATGGAATGCCCGATCAGCACGGGTGGTGCAGGCAAACCGGCTACTGCTATCGCTATATCATTCACGTAATCGTCGATAGACAGTGTATCGAGCCTGTCGCGCCCGGAAGATCCCCCATGACCAGACAAGCTCAAAGCATAGGCCGCATAGCCTGCTTCGGCAAAAAATGGCAGAAAATGCTCATCCCAGCACCAGGCGGCGGTAAATGCGCCGTGGATAAACAACAAAGGTGTTGGATGGAAAGCACCATGAGGTGTTCTTGTAATAAGTTCGTAGCTGGCATTTTTATTATGAGTCATAGGCAGAAGACACTGCACGTTGCCATGCAGCTTAGAAGTGTTTGCTTGACGGGCTATAACATAATGAATGAGTCGATCAACAGATAGATCGACAGGCTGTCAATTCTAACGTGGGCCCACAAAGCTAGGCGGTTTATCTTAAGCAAAAGAGATGAAGATGGATAGATCACGCGCGTCCGCGACGTAGTAAGGCACGCACCAAGATTCCGATTATGGGTAATTTGGCGTACAGTTCTTCGGCGGTATCCCAGTAGTCACGATGCAAGACCACTTTGCCTTGGGCGTCAAACTGAAAATGTGTCGTGCCGCGAATTGCTAGCGTTTGGGGAGGCAAAGGGCGGCGCGTGGCGAAGTGGAAAGTCCATAAAACCATGGCGCCTTGTTCACCCATAAAACGCTCGGTTACGCTAAATCGTGGCTCATCCACGTGGCTGAACATGTGGGTGAAAATACGCTGAATGGCGGGAGTACCTTCTACGTCATTGAACGGGTCTTTGAAGCGGGCATTGGCTGCATACAGATCATTCACCTCATCAAGTGTTTCCGGGCTCAGGGTTTCAAACCAGCGAATGATGGGATCGAGCATGACGAGAGGGATGGTGGGGTGCATGGTCGGTTTATCAGATTTTGACAAAGCGCAGGATCAGCCAAAAATACAGGCGATAAGGCAAGATGCGCAAGCCCTTTAGCCAAGTCGTGAAACGGCGTGGAAAATGAATTTCAAAGCCACTTCTGGCTAAGCCATGGATTATGGCTTGTGCTGCAGCTTCAGGCGTGATGAGTGCGGGCATGGTGAATTCGTTTCCTGCGGTCATCGGGGTAGCCACAAAGCCGGGATTCACGACATAGACCGAGAGGCCACGTGGCACTAAATCCAGGTACAAACTTTCGGCAAAGTTGATCAGACCGGCTTTGGTCGGCCCGTAACCTGCCGCCATGGGCAGGCCACGGTATCCTGCCACACTGGCTACAAACACCAGCGCTCCCGTGCCTTGTTGCAGGAGACTGGGAATTAACGCTGCTGCTGCCTGCATCGGAGCGCGTAAGTTGATGTTGATGAGCCCATCCAGCGCTTGACGATCGATTTCCCAGGCGCGCATCGCGGTGTAAGCGCCGGCCATAAAAATTACCACATCAATTCTTGGCCAAGTGGCAAGCAAGTGCCGGTGCACTTGATCAAAAGCCCTGATGTTGGTGATATCCAAGGATAATGGGAGGGCATGTCGAGGGTATTGTTGCACGAGCGCAGCGAGGGGCTCGGTGTTGCGTGACGACAGGGCAAGCAGCGCCCCGCGCGCGAGTAAATTTTGTGCCAAGGCTGCGCCTATGCCAGTAGATGCACCGATCAACCATACATGTTTGCCGTGCCAGTCGGTGATGGGCTGATTTTTTTGCAATTGTGGTTTCATCGTGCTTGTGGTTGCCGACGGTGCAGGGTCAAGGTCACTTCCCCTAGCCTAATGCCGTATTTGCTCATGACCGAACGATTAAGCAGGGTATCTTTATCCACCAGATACATCCAGTCATCAAAATCCACATGAATGATTTTTCCATCTACGGGTAGAGCCAGAATATACCGCCAGTGCAAGGTGTTGCCCGATACTTCGCCCTGTGCTTCGCCCACTACATCGCCGGCACTGCCAATGAGGCGGCCATTGCCTAAATCCTTCAGCGTCCATACGCGGCGGGGCGGGTTATCTGAGTTGTTGTCTGACCAGGTAAATTTTTCGTCCAGTGTGCCGACGTTGTTTTGCCATTGTGCATCAATGACCACCTGAAAGCGCTTGATTACTTTGCCCGATCTGTCTTGAAACATGCCCCAGCCATCGAGCTTGCCAGCGAAAAATTGCTGCATCGCCAAGGCCGGTTTTTCATGTTGATATTGCGTCACATCGACACTGGCACAGCCACCGAGAATGAAAGGCATGAGCGTGACAGAGAGCCATGAACGCAGACGGATTTTTTTTGGAGGCTCTTGTTTTTGTGCTGACGCGTTAATGGTGTTCATTTTTTTCTCCTTCAAAATAATTTTTATGACGCCACAGCCAGATTAAGGCGAGGGATTTAATGGCCGCAGGCAACAAGGCGTAAATCGTGGCCAGTGCGGTCAGTCCGGCGGCGGTTGTCTGGCTTGAGTTGGTAGATAGCGCAGCGGTTCCCACTGTTGTAGCCAAAGTCGCCGTCTCGCCAGCGCCGACTTTATAGCCAAGGTAACTGACCAACGGCAGCGCAATGCCGGCGGCCATTGCCAGCGTCAATTTATTCACGAATTGCCACACGCCAAAGTAGGCTCCTGCACCGGCGGTGTGAATAGCCTGTGTTTTTTTGCGCGCAAGATGATCCGCTAATATGGCCGGTGGAATGGCCAGCTCTGCACCAAAGGCAGAACCTGTTAGGAGGCAAATTAGGGCAAAGGGAATCGCTGCCCCGGGATATAGATAAAACGCCCAGGTAAAACTCAAAATTGCCAAACCCATTCCAGCAGCCCACGCCGTGGTTGCGTCACGCCGTTTTGCAAGCAGATTCCATAATGGCAAACTCACGCCTGCGCTTAAAAAATAAATCGCGAGAAAGCCACCTTGCCATTGGCTCAACTGCAACACATCGGCAATGAAAAACAGCACCAGTGTGGCTGGAATCGTTGCCGCCAAGCCACTCAGCAACAGCACGGCCAGTAAATGTAAATAAGTTTTATCTTGCCAGACATGGCGCAGTGCTTGGCAAATACTCAATGATTTTTGCGTAGGTAACACCAACATTGGCCGTGGTGCCGCGCGCAAAGTGGTGATAGTGCAAAGCAGCGCCACAGGAATAAATAACCAGGCCATGTTGCTCAATGCGTTTGCTTTTTCAGCGGGTAGGTTGCTGGTAGTTAACAAGCCAGGCAACACCGCAGCGGTAATTACTCCGGCCAAGCTCAGCAGCTCACGCGTGGAGGTTACGCGCAGACGATCCGTGGGGTAATTTCCGAGAGATGCACCCCAGGCGTGATAGTTAATGGTGGCAAGGCTAAACCCTAAATAGGTCAGTAATAAGCTCAGGGTGAGCCAAGCCGTCAAGTGCAAGACCGTGAGTGATGACGCATTTGGTGGGTTAAGCAAACACCACAAGCCACCTGTAAGTAGTGGCATGGCACAGCCGATGAGCCATAGTGGTTTGTCCATACGATCACTTAACTGACCGAGCAATGGGTCGAACACAGCGTCGGCCATCCGGCTTAACCAGAGAATTGTGCCTAGGCTGGCTAAAGAGAGCAGTCCCGAATCAGCATATAAATTCGGGACATGAACATACAGCGGCAAAGCAGCAAAGGCGAGCGGAAAGCCCAGTGCGCTATACGCTAGAAGCGACGTCCAATTCAGTGGTTTATAGGAACCAAGTTGCGCTGATGGCAGATTCATGACCAATGCCTTATTTCAGCCCCAATAACTGCCGGCGCAAATTCGGTTCGCGTGTGCGCGGATTAAGCCAGATGCCGAAAAATTTTTCGGCAAATTCAGGCTCGGTCACTTGGCCGAGGAGCTGGTTTTGGTGAAAAAAAACAGCACCTTGCCCCGGGAGTGATAAACCGATGATTACGTCACCTTCGCGCACATTCGGGAAAATCATTTGCAGACTTTTTTCCCATTGCTGTCGTTGTGTGTCGTCCAGTGTTTTGTTGTTGATCCGGCTCATTTCCCCGATGCTGGCATTTACCAGCTGGGTGGATGAGATATCACGCGCATAGCGCAATTCAAGCGCGAAAGCCTTGTTAGGTTGCCAGCCGTCTGTGGGTACCCAAAGTGTTGCGTGATACAAGCGAAAGCCCAGCCAGCGAATGTCTCCTCGACCCAGCGGGTGCCAGTTTTGGCGGATGTCGTGCGGCGTGGGGATGTTTTTTTTGGGTGCGCTGTTCGCGGACTGATCGGCTGTCCTTTCCGCTGCTACGGTTACAGACCCGCTCTGCGCTTGTGAAGTGAAGCTACTGAATAGAAAAAAACTCATGGTGCAGCCCATGAGTAAATATGGTTTCTTGCGCCATCCAGAAACGCGATTCGTTGGGCGTATTTGCATGGAATTAGCCATTGCGAACCAGTAAGTATTGGTACACGTCAGTGGCTTTGCTGCGAAAACCGGCTTCACAATAAGCGAGATAAAACAACCATAGGCGCTGGAAGCGCTCATCAAACCCTAGCGGTTTAATTTTTGGCCAAGCTGCGAGGAAGCGTTCACGCCAGTGAACAAGGGTTTCTGCGTATCCTAAGCCAAAGGCGTGTGCGTCGCGTATGGAAAAGTCGGCGTTGGTAGCATGGCGTTCGAAGGCTTCAGGAGAGGGCAGCATGCCACCGGGGAAGATGTAACGCTGGATGAAATCCGTACCACGACGATAAGCGGTAAAGCGTGCGTTATCAATAGTAATGGTTTGCAGCGCGATTTTTCCGGCAGGTTTTAAGGCGAGTTTCAACCGCATGAAATAGGCTGACCAAAACTGTTCGCCGACGGCTTCGAACATTTCAATCGAGACAATGTGATCATATTGCCCGTGAATGTCACGATAATCGGTCAGTGCGAAACTCGCGCGATCAGCGAAACCATTTTTTCTTGCCCGCTCGGTTGCCCAGGCGAGTTGTGAAGGTGAAAGCGTAATGCCGTGCACGGTGCAGCCATATTCCAGTGTGGCGATTTCTGCAAAACCACCCCAGCCACAACCGACCTCGAGAATTTTGTCGCCAGGTTTGACTTGTAAAAGGTTCAGCAAGCGATGGTATTTTGCACCTTGCGCCATTTCTAGTGACGCCATAGCAGACGCAGGCCGATTTTCGCTTGGTTTTGCATCGAGTAAGGCGGCAGAATAGGTCATCGAAGGGTCAAGCCATTGGGCATAAAATTGATTGCCCAAATCGTAATGCGCCAGAATGTTGCGTTTTGAACCTTTTTTGGTGTTGGCATGCATCAAATGACTTAAGCGGTGCCATAAAACTGACAACCATTGACCATGAACAGCGCGCGCTAATACCTGGCGATTTTCAGCCAGCAGAGTCAGCAGGACGGCCAAGTTACTGCACTCCCAATCTTTATCCAACCAGCTCTCGGCAAAGCCAATATCCCCTGCTTCAAGGCAAGCATTGAACATGCGAAGGTCATTTACTGTTAGTGTGGCAAGCTCTGTGCCTCTGCCCAGCAGATGCACAGAGCTATCGGGCAGAATCAGACGAATCGCGCCGCCTTCAATTTTTTCCAGCAGATGGATGACGGTGCGCGTGGCGGCGTTTAATGGCGTTCGGGTGGATGACATTGAACTCATGGTGAAGAGTGAAAGAAAAATTTTGCCCAAGAAAAAAAGTGTTGTTTAACGGCTGGTTTTTTGCGTCGGCGGTAGCGGGCGGGGGTGAAAAACTGCGCGCTTTAACCACAAACGCAAGGCTTGCCAGTGGATGTGCCCCATTACTGCAAAGGTGATAAATGGCTGACGAGCGACCGTACAGGCGAGCGATAGCGCCGTGAGGACTTTGGGTCGCCCGGTAATTTGTGTTTGCAACACGCATTGACCGTCGAGCCAGTAATCAATAGCAACACGACGATTTTCAGTAGCGAGGTCAAAACTAAAACGGTATTCACCATCGATAGGAAAAAACGGAGAAACGTGAAAAGTTTTTCGTGCCGTAAGTTCGTCTTTACTGGTGATTGGACGCTGATCTGGATGGGCGACGAGATAATTATGTGTGTCGCCAAAGGTGTTATTCACTTCGCACAAAACGACGCGTAACTGCTTTTTGTGGTCGTAGCAAAACCAGAAGCTGACAGGGTTAAAAGCGTAGCCGAATACACGTGGAAAAGTTTGCAAAACAATCTCGCCATCAACGGCGGTAATGTTTTCATCGAGTAATAATTGGCGAATCCATGGCAACCAGGCGGTGCCGTTGCGGTCGCCATGATCTTTGACATGCAACGAGCACAGCCTGAGTTTTTCTAAGCCTAAACAAGCATTGGCAGCCGAAGGCAGCTGGCCCAGCGGCAAAGTCAGAAAAAACAAGGGGTAGGTGAATTGATTGCTGATTTGGTGTGCTGGATTTTTGTTTAATTTCGTATCCGCATTTTTATATCGGTTTTCAGCAGATTTTGCTGGTTCACTTAAGCTTTGATAGGTGTGCCGGGCGTGCCAAACCTCACCATGCCATAGCAAAGGCCGCATATTAGGAAAAGTGGTTAGCAGGGGTGCAATGCTTTTCATGGGTGAACTAAAAAGCGTTATCACGCTGCCAGGGCGGTACACACCCTAATTGGCGCGCGACGGTGATGGCTGAATTCAACCCATCTTCATGAAACCCATAACCTGTCCATGCACCGCAAAACCAGCGGTGATATTTGCCCTGTAAGTTGGCTAATTGAGCTTGCGCGTGAATAGCGGCGGCATCAAAAACCGGATGCGCGTAGTGGTAATGCCCAAGTATGTGTTGCGAATCGGGCGGTACGACAGGATTGAGCGACAAAATGACGGGGGTTTTCACCGGCAGAGGTTGCAGGCGATTCAACAAATAAGAAACGCTCACCGGTTGTGAGCTATCCAGCGCCGCTGTTGTTGTGTCGGACAGATAGTTCCACGATGCCCACACTCGGACATCGTGAGGCAGTAATTGCGTATCTGTGTGCAAATAGACCTGATTAGGCTGATAACACACGGCACGTAACAGACAATACTCTTCTGGCTGAATTGCTTTGCCAAGAATGGCAAGCGCTTGATCGCTGTGGCAGGCGAAAATGACTTCGTCAAACGTTTCTTCGCTAAGGTCAGAAGCGTTTTTTGCACTATTTTGCCAGTGCAAAATGCTTTTTTCATCTTGAGTTGAGATCGACTTTACCGCCGTATTAAGGCGTACATCCGGTAATGCCTGCATGATTCGATTGACATATTTTCGCCCACCTTGCTTGACGGTATGCCATAGCGGGCGATCAAGGATTTGCAGTAAGCCGTGGTTATGCGCAAAGCGCACAAAACTGCTGAGTGGATACTGCAACATCGTGGCGGTTGGACATGACCAAATGGCAGCGGCCATGGGAAGTAAATACCAATCGCGGAATTCAATGCTGTATTTTTCTTGCAGCAGATAGTCGCCGAGCGATATTTTTGGGAGCAGAAAATTTTTCGTTTCGCGATTAAACCGCAGAATGTCGCGCAACATGCGCCAAAAACCAGGGCGCAATAGATTAGATTTTTGCGCAAAGAGTGTCGCCAGGTTCTTTCCCGCCCATTCTATGGCGGGGCTTTTAAGGCTTACGGCAAACGACATATCACTTGCCACTGTGGCGACATTTAACGCGTTAAATAGCGCGGTGAGTTGGGGGTAAGTGCGGTGATTAAAGACTAAAAAACCTGTGTCCACGGGAAAGGTATGGCCGTCGACTGTCACATCTACCGTATGTGTGTGGCCGCCAGCGTAATCAGCAGCCTCAAACAACGTTACTTGGTGTTTTTCGCGCAGCAACCAGGCTGCTGCCAAGCCAGAAATCCCACCTCCAATAATGGCAATTTTCATGACTTGCGCGAGAGGAAAGACGCTAATTGCAAAGACTTCGACATGGAAATTTGAGAGAGCATCGGTGTTTTTAATAAAACAATCTTACTCTCGATTCTTATTTTTGTCTAGGACAAATATAAGAATTATCCAATTTATTGTCAAATAATCTATAATTATTTGATTTTGTTATAGACAAAAATATATAGTTTCAAGCGATGATGCCAAAAAAAGTTTCTGATAGATTGAATACTGAAGTGGCCAATTCCTTGGTTTTAACGCTTAACTCGGCATTAAGCCTTGAATTGTCAGAAAAACTGTCGCACAGCGTCGGGATTGCTGCCGTTGAGCGTGATACCGGCATAGGCAAAGACACACTGCGGGTGTGGGAGCGGCGTTATGGTTTTCCGCAACCATTGCGGGATGCGCTGGGTGAGCGGTTTTATCCGCCAAGCCAAGTGGCGCGTTTACGTTTGGTCAAGCGTTTGCTGGATCAAGGTTTTCGGCCGGGCAAGTTATTAACGCAACCCCTAGATATGCTTGACGCGCAGTTAGCGCAATCTATTACAGCGAGTATTCATGCGCCGCTGGACACTCAGAAACCAGATCTTGTCACGCCACAACTTGTGCCAGCAGCACAGGCTGGCGTTGGCATTGGTACTGCACAAACGGTTAGCAATAAAAACAAAAAAACCTTACGCAGCACCAGCAGCGTTAGCAACCCTAGTTTAATTAACACGACTGTAACTGACGCAGCAGCAAAGTCCAACGATCCAACAGATTGGATCATTCCACTATTAAAAAATCGTGATGTGTCGTTTGTGCAAAACAGCCTGACCCAGCGCATGGCACAGGCAGGGCCTTTGGGGTTTGTACTGGATGTTTTGCCGCCATTGAATAGGCGTGTTGGTAATGCCTGGTTACGCGGTGAAATTGCAGTTTTTGAAGAGCATGTGTACACCGAGATCGTACAAAACACGCTGCGGGCGACAATGCAAAACCTCGGGCTTGGACGCTTTGCACCAAGGGTTTTGCTCACGACGGTTAAAAGCGAAGAGCATTTGCTGGGTTTATTGATGGCAGAAATGTGTTTTGCCATTGAGGGCGCAAACTGTGTTTCGCTGGGTGTGCAAACACCGGTGACCGATATTGTGCTGGCTGCACAAAGCAAGGGCATCGATATTGTGGCTCTTTCGTTTTCTGCTGCCTACCCATGGCGACAGGTGCGTGATTGCTTACGTGAATTGCGCTCGGTGTTGCCTACAAGTATTGAGCTTTGGGTCGGTGGCGCAGGCGTGACCGAGCGAGCGGCGGTACCCGGGATCGTGATACTGAGTAATTTGCGCGATATTAGCCAAGCAGTTCAAACCTGGCGCAGGCAATGATCTTATAGCTGCATGTCGAGTGATATGTCTATCTCAGTGCAGTGCTCAGTACCTGTTTTTTAAGGCACTAATCCGTGCAGCGCGAATGCGTTCGACAATGAGGTTGTGATTTGTCGGGACAGAATTTTGGACAGTAAGATTTTCTCTGGCCGTATCCTCCGCCATTGACAGACCCAACGTCGACTGGCTCGCCGTCTTACCAGCGCCGATTTTTTTAGCAAGCTGCGTTACTTCATGCGCAATAGCGCCCGCATCGACCAATCGCACCACCGCTAAAGCATCAAGCCAGGTTTGTGTTTGCGGGTAAAACCGCTCATGCCAACCCAGCCGCCCGCGATAGTCCGCTTCGCATGCCAATAGGATTTGCGCAAAGCGCTCAGGACGCCGCAAACCATCGCAGGATTCTAGAAGTTCAAGGATGGTGCTGGCTTTGAGTTCATCGACGCGATGGATCGTGCCGTGATGGCGCGCCACCAGGCGCGCCACATCGCGACAGTCGCTGGGCACGCGCAGGCGCTCGCACAGCGGGCCGAGCAGTGCCACGCTTTTTTGTTCATGCCCCGGATGGCGCGGCAATACATCAGCCGGTGTCAGGCCTTTGCCGAGATCATGCGTGAGTGCGGCAAACCGCGCGGGCAGTGGCGCATCAATGCGGGCTGCCATATCAATGACCATCATCACATGCACGAAAGTATCGATTTCGGGGTGAAAATCTGCGCGTTGCGGTACGTCTTTTAGGGCGGTTAGTTCGGGTAGCAATTTGCTCAAGGCGCCACAGTCATCAAGCACGGTGAACATGCGTGATGGCGCGGCTTCCATCAAGCCGCGGGCGAGCTCTTGCCAAACGCGTTCGGGCACCAGGGCATCGACTTCGCCATTGGCAACCATCATTTGCATTAACCCCAGCGTTTCGGGCGCCAGGGTGAAGTCGCTAAAACGCGCAGCAAAACGTGCCACGCGCAAAATGCGTACTGGGTCTTCAGCAAAAGCCGGCGAGACATGGCGCAACACTTTGGCCTCAATGTCCGCTTGCCCGCCATAAGGGTCAATCAGCGTGCCATCCTCGGCTTTTGCCATCGCGTTGATCGTTAAATCACGGCGGCGTAAATCTTCCTCCAGCGTGACTTCGCTAGCGGCATGAAAAACAAAACCGGCGTAACCCGGTGCGGTTTTTCGTTCGGTTCTGGCCAGCGCATATTCCTCCCGCGTTGCGGGATGCAAAAACACCGGGAAATCACGCCCTACGGGCAAAAAACCTTGTGCCTGCATGGCTTGAGGCGTTGTCCCGACGACTACCCAGTCATGATCTTTTACGGGCAGGCCGAGTAGCTCGTCACGCACTGCGCCACCAACGGCATAAATTTTCATTCTTCAGGTTGCCCCAGATAACGCGGCGCAACGGCTTCCAGCGGCGTTGCTGTTCGTTGGAAAGGCAAGCTCGTGTTGTCTGTGCAGATATTGTCCACCTGCATTGAACGCAGATTGTCACGTGTCATTGGCGGGTTGGGCAGCCATTCCATGACCCACGCTTGAAACCAGGCCAGCCAATGGGGCAAGGCCCACACCTGGCGTGGATGCCCTGCCGTGACGCTGGCATAACGTACCAGCTGGGCCAAGGTGTATTGCTGTGGGCCGCACAGCTCATAAATTCGACCGACACTGTCTTCACGCTGCAAGCTTTCCACAATAGTCGCCGCGACATCCTTGACCCAAATTGGCTGAAATCGCGCATGTGCCGCCGCCAGCGGGAAAAACGGCACGATTTTCGCCAGCCGCGCAAAGAGGGTCAGAAAGGCATCGCCCTCACCAAAAATTACGGACGGGCGAAAGATCGTCCATGCAATGCCCGCCGCTTGCACGGCAGCTTCACCAGCCGCTTTTGAGCGCAGATAAGCAGAGGGCGCGTCAAGACTTGCCTTAAGTGCAGAGACATGCAGTACGCGCCGAATACCTGCTGCCCGTGCTGCAGCAACAATTTTTTTCGGCAGCTCGACATGCGCACGCGCAAAATCTGCACCATAGGGAATTCCCTCGGCACTATGCAGTACTCCCACCAGATTAATGATGGCATCTTGACCTGACATGAGTTGTACAAGGATGGCCTGATCATGGACATCTGCCTCAATGACTTTCACGGTGGGTAGCACGGTCAGCATCTTGGCGCGTTCACGATGGCGCGTTGGAACGGTGACGCACAGGCCATCATCCCGGGTAAGTTCGGCCAGGAGCGCGCGACCGACAAACCCGGTGCCACCAATGAGCAGAATATTTTTCATGGCAAATCCTCTACCGCTGAATCCACGGCACCACCGATAGGTGGAACGATGCCAAGCCGAGCTTTGAGCGATTGTGGTGTGCTATTGAACAGCAGGTGGTAGTACATCGTATTGCTCATGACTTTTTTCACGTAGTCACGGGTTTCTGTAAATGGAATCGTCTCGGCATAAATCGCACCCTCCAGTGGCTGAGTACCACGCCAGCGTCGCGCTCGGCCAGGGCCTGCGTTGTAGGCGGCTGAGGCGAGCACCGGCAAGTTATCGAGAGACTCGAGCACCAGTTTCAAATAACTTACGCCCAATTGCACATTGGTTTCTATGTCGGTCATTTGATGTGGATGAAAATTCGCCAACTTGATTTTTTTCGCAACCCACTGGGCTGTGGCAGGCATGACCTGCATCAACCCCTTGGCACCTACGGCTGAATTCGCCTGCGTTACAAAGCGTGACTCTTGCCGTATCAAGCCGTAAACCCACGCAGTATCAACGTTCTGTGCTGTGGTTTCAGCCGTGACCTGATCATGATAAGGCGCAAGATAACGCAAACTGAAATCATGCATATCCTGCGTGCGATCTGCGCTGGCTATGGCTCTGTCCCACACGGTATTACGGCGCGCCAGATTGGCGGCGGCCAGCAGCGCGCGATCATTCATGCCACGCAAACTCCAGTTCCATTCACGCACGCCTTCCACCCGCATATCGAGGCGAAATAATTCCAGCGCACGTTGCAATCCGGGGTTGGTTTCTGCAACGGCGATTTCTTCGGGCGAAGGCGGGGGTGCTTGCAAGGGTAGACGAATAGTCCACCCGAGTTCTTCAGCCGCTAGTTGGCCATAAAAATTGGGTTGCCCGGCGATACGCAAGAACAAGGCGTTA
Organism: Rugosibacter sp.; assembly: GCA_043731705.1. Lineage (GTDB taxonomy): Bacteria > Pseudomonadota > Gammaproteobacteria > Burkholderiales > Rhodocyclaceae > Rugosibacter. The sequence goes on along the minus strand of JAYTIQ010000192.1, from coordinate 16,962 downwards.
GCTGGTTCTACCTGATGCAGTGCGGTCAGCGCCCGTGCTTGCCAGTAAATCCATTCGGGTCGTTGGGCACATTCAGCGGGCATGGCAGCAATCACGCGCTGCACGCGCGCCCAATCGTGCGCCCGCAATGCCGCACGCACATGCCAAGTCATTTGCTCTTCATCGAGCGGAGTTTCTGCCGCCAGGTCATACCAAGCCAATGCCTCAGGGAGATGTTTCCCGGCAGCTAACCGCGCTAGTTGTCCCCACGCGTAATGAGCCTCTGCGGCGGGCAGTTTTTGTTCAATACTGCGTAACTGGACGGCAGCAGCCAGTACATCGGTGCGTGCTAGCGTTTGTATCGCAAACAAAGCCATTTCGCGTCCGCGGCGTGTGACTGCAAACGACGAGGAGAGGCGCTTGAAATAACGATTCGGATCTACCGCAATGGCTTCCAGATTGCCACGTTCAAAGTTTTGTTCGGACGGCAGATACGCTGCCGCCGTCTTGCCAGCGCCGACTTTTCCGAGGGCCAGCATACGCCGCACGCGCTGCCAGACTTCTTCTGTCGTTAAGTCACCCGAAGCAGCCAGTTGATTCACCAGTGGCATGCAAGCCGTGGGAAGCTCCTGCGCTGAGAGCCAGAGTGGGCGAACCTTTTGCGGTGTGCCTGCGGCCTGCGCGGCATAACAATTCAATGTGCTATCCGGTGCGGAGAGCAAAGGAAATTCATGCGCAAAGCGCACCCAGTCAGATTTTTTGCCTAAAAAGCGTAGCCATTCATCGCGCAGTTTTTCAGCAAGATAACTGCCCTCATGCATCTGCAAAAAAGAGATGATGCCACTACTGTCCACTGTATCTGTTTCTGACTCTGCATTCGCAGCCAGCTGTTGTTGCAGTTGCCAGTACTCTGCCCAGGGGCGCAACACATAATCGACCGGTAATGCGGCCACGGCTTGCCCCAGACGAAGGCTATTGCCCGTCCGCGCCGCCTCGCGTGCTGCGATAAATGCTGTATCGTTGGCGGCAGAAAATACAGGCGCTGTGCTTGCCTTGGTACTCAAGGACAGCGCCAAACAGAGCACTAAAACCAGCCTCAAGCATAATTGCGCCATGCAAAAAACAGGGCGCTGCATGGCAGATTGTTTGCCTGCGGATCGTTTCATGCCATCATTCAACTTGTGATTCGTATACATACATTTACCTTAACATGCCCCGCGAATTAGCGCCCGCTGATGACACTGCTGATTCCTCCGCTTTTCGCGCTGCATTGCGTCGCGAAAAACTGGCTGCCCGCATGGCGCTTGAACCTAACGCACACGCTGAATTTTCGGCGCGACTCGAAGCACATCTTGAGGATTTTCTTCTCAAGGCATCTGCCATGCAGCCTGAGAATACGCTGGCTTTTTGCGCGCCGACCAAAAACGAATTCGATGCGGGCCCGCTGGCTAGTCGCCTGATTCAGCGTAATGGGCAACATTGCGCGCAATCTGCTTCGCAGTCTATCTGGCGCGCCGCTATGCCGGTAGTGATTGCACTCGATACACCGATGATTTTTCGCGCGTGGACGCCGACAACACCAATGGGCCGTGACCGTTATGGCATCCCCATTCCTACTGCGGGCGAAGAACTTGCGCCCAGCATGGTGCTGCTACCGCTAGTCGCTTTTGACGGCGCAGGCTACCGGCTGGGTTATGGTGGTGGGTATTTTGACCGTACTTTGGCAGTTCAGGTTCCGCGCCCGTTGATTATCGGTGTGGGTTTTGAGCTGGCTCGGGTACCCAACATCCGGCCGCAAGCGCACGATGTGCCGCTGGATGCAATTATCACCGAAGCGGGGATGACTATTTTCCGCGACTTTGTCACAAGGGGCTTGTAGAGTCCTGCCACCCGGGTATAACACCGTTGTGTTGTCGCCCCCCCTTTATGAAAACACGGTTTCCCATTTGAAACATAGCGGCCTTGGCGTACTAAACGGATAGACGAGGAAGCGAACCTCGCGCAACACTACAAATAAATGGCGATCGAGGAGTTTTCAATAGCCTTCAAGGTTTTCCGCCACCTTTGCCATTCCCACCAGCATTGCCGCCCGTCACGCCCACTGCCTTGCCACCTACCGCATTCACGACACCCGCACTAATGCCTCCTTGTCCATGCGTCTGACCCAAGCCGGTTGACCCCCTCCCACTGGCGCCGGAGGCACTGGTGATGCCGGATGACCGCCCCCCTGATGCGCTACCACTAGCGGTCACGACCCCTTTGTGGGTGTGCACACTAGCGGCAGAAGTGGATTTTCCGGCAGCTGTCGTTGGTGTAACGATCTGCTTGCCGCTGACCACGGCGCCGAGCTTGATCCCCATTGAATTAGCGATTTGCCCCCAGCCCATGCCCGCAGCGCGCATCTGCAATATACCTTGCGTCGAGCTGCCCGACGTGCCGAGGAGGGCTCCTTGGAGTTGCGTCGCTGTCGGATCGGTAATGCCCTGGCTCGCCAGCTGTGTTTTTGCCAGCAACAGGGCGATGCGGATATTGCCATAACCCATTGGCCGGGTTGGCGGCACAAAAGTCGTGGTGGTCACAGTCGTACTGTCTGTCGCGGTCGAAGTCAGGGTGATGGCAGTGCCTGTACGCAAGCCATTGACCAGCGAATCGGCGTTTTCCGGAGACCCTGCCCAGCCCGAAAATTCGGACGTTAACTTGCCGGATACCACGGTGGACGTCGCCGGCTGTGGCGCCGTCGTGTTTGTAGTAGTTTGCGTGGTGGTTTGCGCCACGGCCAGCGAACTCGCAAGCAGCGTGCTCATGACGAACAGGTTCAGCTTTCTCATGTTTTTCTCCTTGTCAGCTCAATCCAAACGCTTTTTCTGTTTGGGTGATGATTTCGACCGCCGTCGCCGAGTCCATGAACAGACCGCCATCTCGCCGCACGGCGACGCGCATGCGTGTGGTCTTGGGCGTCAGCGCCTCCAGTTCGACTTCGACGTCACGGTCTCCTACTCGAGCGAGGATACGCTCGCCCAGTTCAATCTTCTCAGTCGCTTTCGGCTTGATGCCCATGCGTTTGAAGGCACCTAGCACGGCATCTCGCACGCGTGGTAATGGTTCGGTAAATGTGCGATAAGCCAAGCCACCCATTTGGTGTGATGCTGCCGCACCGCCACCTACACCGACAGCTGTCAGGGCCAATCCGGCGCAGCCTGAAACCAAAGTGCCTGCAATCAATACGAGAAGTACCAGCCCACCATATCTCATTTTATTGTATCTATTTTCCAACATGTACGTGTTTCATTGTAGCTCACCAATCTCGTAAGATTGATACGTGGCCCAAGCCGGTGGAATGGCTTGGGCGAACAGCAGCGTCACGTCGCTGCCAGGCGTTTCAAGGCTTCGTCGAGCAGCACGCGGCGGGTGCCGAAGTTGAGGCGCACGAAGCCCGGCGCGCCGAAGGCTGTGCCGTCGGAGAGTCCCAGGCCATGCGCTTCGAAGTACTGCGCGGGGTTGGCGGGGGTGTTTATGCCGCGTTGTTGCATAAACTCGCGCGCATCAATCCACGCCAGATAGGTGGCTTCGACCGGGTGCATGGCAAGGCCGGGAATGTTGGCGACAGCATTTTCAACGGCGCGCGCATTGCCACGCAGATAATCCAGCAGCGCGGCTTGCCAGTCATCGCAGGTGCGATAGGCGGCTTCGGTGGCGGCCATGCCCAAGGCATTGGCATGCGGCACGATGCCGCGCATGGCGGTGGTGAATTTGTGCCGCAAGGTTGCATCGGAAATCACGGCAAAGGCACAGCCCAATCCTGGAATGTTGAAGGTTTTCGAGGGTGCCATCAGCGTGATTGTCCGCGCTGCGATGTCGTCACCGAGCGTTGCAAAAACTCGGTGCTGACGGGACGGTGATATGTGCGCCGAGAGAATCAATCCGTTGTGAATTTCGTCCGAGCAGATGACAAGATCATGTTTTTCAGCCAGCCGTGCAAGCTGTATCAGCTCATCAATCTGCCATGCGCGGCCGGTCGGGTTGTGCGGATGGCAGAGCAGGAAAAGTTTACTTGACGAGGCTTCTAGTGTGGCATCCACCGCATCGAAATCCCATTCCCAACGGAGCTTGCCTTGTACTAGCGGCACGCTGACCAGGCGCCGTTCTGCGTGTTTTGGCGCGGAGAGAAAGGGCGGATAAATCGGGGTTGCTGTAAACACAGCATCGTCTTTTTCGCCGACGGCACGGCAAACCACATTGAGCGCAGAAACCAGACCCGGCAACCAGACTATCCATTCTGGCTCGATAGTCCAGGCGAATTGGCGCTCCAGATAATTCACCACGGTTGCGGTTTGTTGCGCCGTGGGTTGGTTGTAGCCGAACACGCCATGCGCTACGCGCGCATGCAGGGCGTCGATCACTGTGGGTGGCGCGGCGAAATCCATGTCGGCCACCCACAATGGCAGAATATCGCGCCCGGCGTACTTTGCCCATTTTTCCGAATCCGTTCCCGCGCGCGCAACCGGTGCGTCGAAATCAAAATTCATGCAAGGCCCATTCACTGCTCATCCCAGAAACAGCTGGTGCGCCGGGTTTTGGGTCTCATCGCAAAACTGATAGCCGAGGCTTTTCAGAAACACGGCAAAGGTCTTCGTGTCCTGCGGCGGCACTTGCATGCCAACCAGCACGCGGCCGGTGTCGGCCCCGTGGTTGCGGTAATGGAACAGGCTGATATTCCAGCCCGCGCTCATCTTGTTCAAGAAATTCATCAGCGCGCCGGGACGTTCGGGAAACTCGAAACGGTAGAGCAGTTCATGCCGCTTGCCGTCGCCCTGGGGCGCATGGCCGCCGACCAGATGCCGGATGTGCAGCTTGGCCATTTCATCGTCGGTCAGGTCCAGCGTGGGGTAGCCGTGTTTTTTGAGTTGTGTGACGAGGCTGCTGGCTTCTTTGCGATTGGCGACCTGCATGCCGACGAATACATGCGCCTGGCCGGCGCTGTAGTAGCGGTAGTTGAACTCGGTGATATTGCGGGCACCGAGCAGGGTGACGAATTTTTTGTAGCTGCCGGGTTGCTCGGGCAGCGTTACGGCGAGCAGAGCCTCGCGCTGCTCGCCGACTTCGGCACGCTCGGCAACAAAGCGCAGGCGATCAAAATTCATGTTCGCGCCGGAGGCCACCGCCACCAGCGTTTTGCCCTGTATGCGATGTTTCATTGCCCAAGCTTTGGCACCCGCGATGGCCAAGGCACCAGCCGGTTCTAAAATCGAGCGAGTGTCTTCAAACACATCCTTGATCGCCGCGCAGATGGCATCGGTATCGACCAGCACCATTTCATCGACATATTCGCGGCACAGGCGAAAGGTTTCCTCACCAACATATTTCACTGCCGCGCCATCGGCGAACAGGCCGACGGTATCCAGTTTCACCCGCTTGCCAGCCGCCAGTGAGCGCGTCATGGCATCGGCATCGATCGCTTCAACGCCGATGATTTTTATTTCCGGCCGCAAGCGTTTGATATAGGCGGCCACACCGGCAATCAGCCCGCCGCCGCCGACGCAGCAAAACACGGCCTCAATCGGGTCGGCATGCTGGCGCAAAATTTCCATGCCGATCGTGCCTTGCCCGGCGATGACATCCGGGTCATCAAAGGGGTGCACGAAGGTGAGCTTGTGTTTTTTTTCTAGCGTCAGCGCATGGGTATAGGCCGCGTCATAGGAGTCACCTGCCAATACCACTTCGCCGCCACGTTTTTTTACTGCGTCGATCTTGATTTGCGGCGTAGTGGTGGGTATCACGATGACTGCGCGTATGCCAAGCTTTTGTGCCGACAATGCGACGCCCTGTGCGTGATTGCCAGCGGAAGCGCAGATCACGCCGCGTTTCCTTTGTGCGGGGGTGAGATGCACGATTTTGTTGTACGCGCCGCGCAGCTTGAAACTGAATACCGGCTGCATGTCTTCGCGCTTTAACAAAATGCGATTACCGCAGCGCGCAGAAAGATTGGCCGCCAGTTCGAGCGGAGTTTCTACCGCGACATCATAGACGCGGGCATTGAGTATTTTTGTCAAGTAATCCATGGTGTGCACAGTCATGCGGGGGAGCATCCGCGAGGCGGGAAGAAAGTGCAAAGGGTAACATGCGGCATGGATTTTTCTTTCACGTCTGAAGCTGGCTTGGCCGGTCTTTTTGTTGTTTCCTTTCTTTCTGCCACCTTGTTGCCCGGCGGCTCCGAGCTTGCACTGCTCGCTTTTGTCAAACTCCATCCTGGAGAAACCGGGGCGGCCTTTGTGCTGGCGACTATCGGCAATACGCTGGGCGGCGTGACGACTTACTGGATGGCACGTGCGCTGCCGGAACCCAAAGATATCAAGCGATTGGCACTGACCCGGCGCTGGGGTGCGCCGGTACTGATTCTGGCCTGGGCACCGGTGATTGGTGACGCGCTATGTGCTGCGGCTGGTTGGCTGCGTTTGCCTTGGTTGCCTAGTGCATTGTGGATGGCGTTGGGCAAGGCGGTGCGTTATGGCGTGGTGATTGCGGGTGCCGGATTGTTTTGAACGGCGATCTGTGCAAAAGTCGGCACTGGTAATACGGCGTGAAGCGTTATCAATCGCGCAAATCACGCCCGGTGAGCTTGAGAAAAACATCTTCCAGACTGGCAGGACGGTGCAATGTGCGTAGCGCGGGGCGTGTGGCCAGATGGGCGAGCAAGGGCGCGGTGTCAGCAACATAACAAAAGACTGTCTCACCACTGATTTCGACCCGGTGCGAAAAAGCCTGCGCCTCGGTTGCCGCCCAGCCGGGGGAATTTTCACCATATACCTCGACCACCTGGGCTTCAATGTGCTGGCGAATCAGCTCGCGTGGCGCGCCTTCGCTGATTAAACGGCCGTTATCGATAATGGCCAGCCGGTCGCACAGGCGCTCGGCTTCGTCCATGAAGTGTGTGGTGAGCAAAATGGTTTTGCCTTGCGTGAGGAGTTGTTTCAGGCGCTGCCAGATCAGGTGTCGCGCTTGTGGGTCAAGACCGGTAGTGGGCTCATCCAGCACCAGCACATCGGGGTCGTTGATCAGCGCACGGGCGAGGGTTAGTCGGCGCTTCATGCCACCGGACAGCTCGCGAATATTGGCGTTTTCTTTGCCACCCAATCCAGCAAACTCAAGCAACGCGGGGATTTTCGGGCGCAGTGTGGCGTCCGGCAAGCCAAAGTAACGGCCATACACCAACAGATTTTCAGCGGCGGTAAAGTCCGGATCCAGGTTGTCAAATTGCGGCACGACGCCAATTCTCATGCGTGCTTCGCGTGCTTGTTCGGGTATCGGAAAGCCCACTAGCCAAATCTCGCCGACATCCGGCGCCGTGAGCCCCAGGCAACAGCGCAAGGTAGTGGTTTTGCCCGCGCCATTGGGGCCGAGCAGGCCATAACATTCGCCGCGTTGCAGAGTAAAGCTCAGACCATTGACGACGTTTTTGCCTGCATACGCTTTGTGCAATTGATGAACACGCAAGGGGGGCACGCCCAGCGATGGCATGCTTAGCGGCACATCGCGGGCTAGCGAGCTCATATCGGCCATGCGCGACGCACAATGTCTTGCAGGATATGCAGCTTGCGGTGAAAAAAGTGGTCGGCACCGGGCACCACCACCACGGGCAGTTCCAGCGGCTCCGCCCAGGCGAGTACATTCGCTAACGGCACGGTTGTGTCTGTTGCACCGTGGATGATCAGGGTGCCGGGAGCAACGGCTTCGGTAGCATAGCTGCGCGCTCCTTCGATATGTCCTGCCACAGTACCCACCAAAACCAGCCAGTGCGCTTTATGCTGGGCATCAGCGAGATTTTTGGCGACGCGCGTCACCACATACGCCCCGAAAGAAAATCCGGCCAGCGTGACGGGGAGCTCACCCCATTGCTGTTGTGCCCAGGCGAGCACGGCGAGCAGATCGTCTGTTTCCTTATCGCCATGATCATGCATGCCTTGTGAGCCGCCTACGCCGCGAAAACTCGGCCGTAGTACAACGCAACCCTGGCTGCGAAAAACACGCGCCAGCGTGGTGACTACTTTATTGTCAGCGGTGCCGCCAAACAGGGGATGTGGATGGCCAATCAGCGCAATGCCGCTTGGCTCGCTGTTACCGGCAGGTAAATCAACAAACAGCTCAATCTTCCCATCCGGGCCATCGATCAGCAGGGTCTGCACAGGCAGTTGCGTCATGTTTACACCTTCAGGCGTTCAACCACGCGGCCGTGCACTAAATGCTGATCAATAATTTCATCGATATCTTCTTTATCCACATAGGTATACCAGATGGCTTCCGGATAGATCACCAGCACCGGCCCCAGTTCGCAGCGGTCAAGACAGCCTGCAGTGTTGATGCGGGTTGGACCCGGTAGCGAGGCTCCCAAGGCCTTGATACGGTCTTTGGCATAGCTGCGCAATTCGCTCGCGCCCAAGTTGTTGCAGCAGGACTCACCTGCCGCGCGTTGATTGGTGCAAAAAAATACGTGCCGTTGAAAATGACTCATGCGGTCACTCCAAAATAAAAAAGAGGCTACAAGGTACACCAGTTACACGAAAAAATGATCTTTTCGCGCGGGGATAAAATGCGAGAAAAAATTCAAATCCTCGCGCGTTGCTTGTCGGAGGGCTCTGAGTCAATGTGGCTTACAAAATATCGACCGGGTCATGCGAGATAGGGAGTTCGGCTCCATTTCCGGTTAACGCTACGCGATGCAAGGTATAAAGAAGGTCCACAATGTTATTTTTCAGTGTTAGCAAGGTAGGGCAGAGCACTTGGGCTGCCGCCTGCTGGCCGGTGCTGTGCAGATGAATGATTTGTGTGCCGGTGCGGTGAACCTCAGCATGAATGGGTTCAAGCGAAGTGAATTCGGATAAATGCCCATACCGCGCTTGACCGTGACTGTAATACCAGAGGCCAAAACGGCACAGGTGATGGTTGGTGAGGTGCTCATACGTGAGTGATAGGAGTTTCTGCGGTGTTTGGTTCGCGACAGTGTCAAGCACCTGTTTAATCCAGGCGAGGTGATCGCGCTCGGCTACCAGTAGCGGAAAGTCGCTGATATCCCATTTCTCCGCGTTGGCCCATTGGCTCCATTTGGGGTCAGGGGTGAATTGTGCGGCCCATGCCAATACTTGTGCTGCTGGCATGGGGCGGGCAATGCCGTAACCTTGGCCGATATCACAACCTAGACGCATCAGCATGACGCCGTGTTCTACGGTTTCTACGCCCTCGGCAACCACCGCGCGGTTAAATGCCGCTGCCAGGTTGATTACTGCTTCAATCATGGCCAAGTCGTCGGTATCATCGAGCATGTCGTGTACGAAAGACTGGTCGATTTTGAGTGTATTGGCCGGTAATCGTTTGAGGTAGTTGAGTGAAGAATAACCCGTGCCAAAGTCATCCAGCGAAAACTTGACACCCAATGCCTGACATGAATGAATTAATTGTTGTATGTGCTGTATGTCACCCAACGCGACGGATTCGAGAATCTCGATTTCGAGTTGCTGTGGTGGCATTTCAGGATGTCGCGCGAGTATGGTTTTTAAGCGATCAAGAAAGTCTGGCAGCTGAAAATGGCGCGCGGCAATATTGACGCTGATGGGCCAGTCTTTTCCGGCTGCAGACCACGTAGCATTTTGCTGTAGTGCCTGCTCGATTACCCACTCGCCAATCTCGATAATCAGATCATGCTGCTCGGCCAAGGGCAGAAAGTCCATCGGTGGTACGAGACCTTGCTGCGGATGTTGCCAGCGTAGCAAGGCTTCCATGCCAACGATGTCGCCATTGCGCATATTGACCTTGGGTTGGTAATACAGACACAACTCGTTTGCTGACAGCGCTTCGCGAATCCGTGCCAGCGTACGATGGGAAGTTTGAGTTTCCCTGTCGTGTGCTACATCAAACCAATGTACCCGGTTACGACCGGCCTGCTTGGCCAAATACATTGCCTGATCAGCGTGGCGTTGCAGCGTATCCGCATCCACGTCGTCCAGCGGGTAAAGAGCTACCCCGATGCTGGCGGATAGGGCCAGTGTTTTTCCATCAATCAGGTAAGGGGCAGAAAGTGCTGTCATGATGCGGGTGAGCGTGGCTTCAATCTTGGGCGTCTCGGTAAAGTCATTTAACAACAGAACAAATTCGTCCCCCCCCAGGCGGGCAACGGTATCTTCTCCCCGCACGGACTGGGTGAGCCGGTTAGCGACATCGATCAGCATGCGGTCCCCGGTGGCATGGCCATATTGGTCATTGATCGGCTTGAATTCGTCGATATCCACCATACATACGGCCAGCAATTTTTTCTGGCGTTGAGCTGTGGCAATGGCGCGCTCAAATCGGTCGGCTAGCAGCGCGCGGTTGGGCAAGCTTGTAAGCGCATCGTGCCCGGCTTGCCAGCGCATGTTTTTCATGAGCTGGTGTTTTTCAGAAACATCATGAAATACCAAAACGCAGCCAAGCAGCGAACCATCCGGCAGAATAATAGGCGCAGCGGAATCTTCAATGGGGTACTCTGTGCCGTTTTGAGCAATCAACATCGTATGGTTGGCTAGATTGACTTTTTCACCTCGTGCCAAAACCTCATCCACCGGGCTGGGTACTTTGTCACGGGTCGTTTCATTGACGATGTGAAAAACCTCAGCCACTGGTCGACTAAGCGCTTCTTCCAGTTTCCAGCCTGTTAGCTGACTGGCGACGTGATTTATAAATGTAATGTACCCAGTGGCATCTGTCGTGATCACGGCATCGCCAATCGAAGCCAAGGTGATTTCTGCCCGCTCTTTTTCGGCGATTAGTTCTGTTTGCAGACGCTTTTGTTCGGTAAGGTCGCGGATGTGCGAGTGAATAACTATTTTGTGCTCTGCGTTATATCCATGGATCAGCGTGAGCGTAACCTCTGTAGGGATCACGCTGCCGTCATAGCGTTGCATCTGCCATTCAAAATGTTGCGTACCCTGTTGCAGCACAAGCGCAATGAGTTCATGGCCCATTTCGATGGAATTTCGCCCATCGGGCTGAGTAGGTAAGGCCATTTCCAGCGGAGTTTTGTCAACCATCGCAGCTTTGTCTGGATAGCGAAAAATGCTTACAGCGGCTTGGTTTGCCTCAAGAATTCGACCATGCATCGAGATGATGATGATGGGTGAAGTCGCTTCGTCAAATACTCGCTGGAACGAGGCTTCACTTTCATGTAGTCGGCGTTGCATCCGTTTCTTTTCGCCAATATCCCGCCAGTGTACGTGGGCGATTTGCTGATCATTGAGGGTGATTAGCGTGGCAGTGGCTTCGACCTCAAATATCATGCCATCAGGTCGGCGGTGGACGCATTCAAAGCGCAGATAGCCGGTCGCTTTTGCTTGAATTGCCATATCCGAGAGCAACGTAACTGAGGTGCGACCACACGGTTGATGGGGGGGCGAGATCGCCAGTAGCGTCAGGTTTTGCAGCGTTGCTTTGTCAGGTATGCCGAGTAGCTCCAGGCACGCCTGATTGCTGTCGATGAGTGACATTGTTTTTACATCAACAAGAAGGATGGGGTCGCGCGCTTCGTTGTAAATTCGCTTGAAAAAATCGCTGCTACTGAGTATTTGATAGGGCTGCAAGGTCATGAAAAAACAGGTCCTCTGGAGTTTTTGGTCGCTGGCCGAATACCGTTAGTGGCACAACTGCGCGCTACCGATCTTATTGGGTGAGTCTAGCGGGTATTTTTAACGAAATACAGCAGAGTTTGCGTGGATAAATGGCTTTTTGAGGGACATTTCATCGCCCATGACCCTTAAGAATCTGAAGTATGAATAAAAACGCCGACCATCATGGGTCGGCGCGAAGCATGAACACAATGTTGCGCTTACTTTGACAGGCAGTCTTTCATGAAGGCTTTACGTTCGTCACCTTTTTTGCCTTTGGCTTCTTTGTTGCAACCGACCATTTTGTTTTGTTGCGTTGTTTTTCCTTTTGCGGCAACGGGCGCGGTTTCACCAGTACATTTTTTCATGTAAGCCGCTTTTGCTGCACCATGCAGTGGCTTGCCTGCTTTGCTGACAGCACTGGATTCACAGCTGCTGGCGGAGGCAGCAGCAGGTGCTTCTGCCAATGCGACATTGGCAGCGAATAGGGATACCAGAATAATGAGTAATCGATGGTTCATTGTGTTCTCCTTGGTGAGGTAAGTAATGACCCTGTCTGCAAGGACAAGAAATGACTTGCAACAACAAGGCCATCCCATATGTAACGATAAACGGGGAACTTAGTTGACAAATCCGTTATCCGTTTGCAGTGCGTTTTCCTGGCGTTCAAGGAACTCTTGCATGCTGTTGATGCCACGTAAGCCCAGGATGGTGACGCGCACGGCGGCCTCAAGCAGCACGGCTAGGTTGCGGCCAGCAGCAATGGGCAATGTAACGCGAGGCACGGGCACACCCAAAACGGTTTCATTCTGGGCATCCAATGGCAGGCGCGCCGCTTCGGGAACACCTCGTGCAGGTTTTTGCAAATGCACAATCAGTTTCAAGCGTATTTTGCGACGGCAGGCGGTTTCGCCAAAAACTGTGCGGATATTGATGAGTCCCAGCCCGCGCACTTCAAGAAAGTCGCGCAGTAGATCAGGACAACGGCCTTCGAGCACATCCAGTCCGATGCGGGACACATCGACGACATCATCCGCAACCAGACCATGGCCGCGGGAAATGAGTTCAAGTGCAAGTTCGCTCTTGCCTGCACCAGAGTCCCCAGTGATCAAAACACCCATGCCCAAAACATCCATCAGCACGCCGTGCAAGGCGATTGTTTCAGCCAGCTGGCGGGAAACAAAATGGCGCAGTGTGTCGATGACATAGGCGGCAGGCAGTGGCGTTTTTAGCAGTGGCGTATCTGATAGTTCGCAGTCGCGCCGAATCTCTTCAGAAACGTCTAGCCCATCGGTAATGATCAATACGGGTGGCCGTGCGTTGTAGATCGTTTGCATATGGCGTTTCACTTTTTCCGGCGCTTGCCGCGCCGCCCACGCAAGCTCTGGTGCGCCGATGACCTGTATGCGTTCCGGGTGCATGAGATTCAAGTGACCAACCAAATCGGCAGGGGCTACAAATTCTTCTTTGGCGGATATAACCCGCGTCAAGGCGCCACTTACCCACGTAAGCTGCAACCGTTCCCGGTTGCGTTCAAACAGCTGCGAGACTATTAGTTGACGTTCCATTGGGCAAACAGGGTATGCAACGTTGCAGTATCGGGTGCACTGGCGAGTTGTTCGCGAAATGTGCGATCGGAAAACATTTGCGCGAGTTCTGATAGCAGTTGCAGGTGCTGCTCGTTGGCAGCTTCAGGCACGAGCAGTACAAAAATATGGCTGACGGGTTTGCCGTCAGGCGCCTCGAATTGAACAGGCACTTCCAGGCGAAAAAATGCACCCAGTGGTTTTTTGAGCCCTTTGATGCGTCCATGGGGTATGGCGACGCCTTGCCCGAGAGCTGTGGAACCGAGTTTTTCCCGCGCAAAAAGGGCTTCATAGACTACGCTGCGCGCAATACCCTGATGATTCTCGAAAAGAATGCCGGCGTCTTCAAAGACGCGCTTTTTGCTGCTTGCATCAAGCGTAGCGACGACATTATCAAGGGACAACAGGTTGGCGATATGATTCATGAAGGGGTGCGCGGGAAAATTATCGGGTGCCTTTCAGGTGCTTGTCAGCAGCGGCGCGGAGTATATCGCTTGGCGGACGCAGTGGATTAAGGGTTGTTTGTGGGGTTGCTTATATCCAGTTGTTTCTCGCGGTGGTGTGTAGAGATTTTTTCTTTGTGTTTGACGATCTGACGATTCAGCTTGTCGGCTAGCTGGTCAATCGCCGCATAAAGATCGGCATCCGTTGCATCGGCATGAATATCCTTGCCTTTGACATGCAGCGTCACTTCGGCTTTCTGTTGCAGCTTGTCCACGGAAAGGATGACATGTGTGCTGGTGACATGATCAAAATGGCGGACCACTCGGTCCAGTTTCAAATTGACATAGTCACGCAGGGCAGGAGTAATTTCAACATGGTGACCGGTGAGATTGAGGTTCATATAATGTCCTTGTCAGTAAGTTACTCAGAGACTCTTCCTGAGGTTGACGGGCGGGATGTGCAGCAATTCGCGATACTTTGCTACGGTGCGGCGTGCTACGACGATCCCTTGCTCGCCCAGAATATCCGCAAGACGCGCATCCGAGAGGGGTTTTTTGCTATCCTCGGAACTGACCAACTGCTTGATCAGTGCGCGTATTGCGGTGCTTGACGCCGCGCCGCCAGAATCTGTGGCGACATGGCTGCCAAAAAAGTATTTAAGCTCATAAACACCACGCGGACTTGCCAGATATTTCTGGGTGGTCACGCGGGAAATCGTTGATTCATGGAGATTGACGGCTTCGGCTATTTCGCGCAGGACTAATGGGCGCATGGCAACGGCGCCATGTTCAAAGAAGGCGCGCTGACGATCAACGATGGCTTGCGATACACGCAAAATGGTATCAAACCGTTGCTGCACATTTTTAATCAGCCATTTGGCTTCTTGCAACTGAGCCGCTAGCCCGGCCGAACTGCCTGCACCATTGCCGGCCCCCCGCAAAATATCGGCATAAAGCTTGTTGATGCGCAGCCTGGGCATGGCCTCATTGTTCAGCGTCACCAGCCATTCTTTGCGCACTTTTTTTACGGTGACATCGGGGATCACATAACGTATATCCAGCGCAGAAAACTGCGATCCGGGATGTGGGTTGAGCGAGCAAATGAGTTCTTGCGCTAGACGTAGTTCTTCGTCGGAACATCGCAGGGATTTTTTGATGCGGGAAAAATCATGGGCCGCCAAGTGGTCCAGGTGGTTTGCCACAATGCTCAGCGCCAGCTGGCCTTCAGAAGATGGCCGCAGGTTGTTTAGCTGCAAAGTGAGACATTCTTTAGCACTACGAGCGCCGACACCAGGCGGGTCAAAATTTTGCACGTGACACAGCGCGCTGGCGAGTTCTGCGCGCAGTGTTTCGTGATCGGTTTCTTCTTCGGGGAATAACTCCAGCAAATCATCAAGTGACTGCATGAGATAGCCATCGTCATTCAGGGATTCAATCAGCAAAGCCGTGAGCACACGTTCGCGATCAGACAGGGGCGACATCATGAGCTGTGTATTGAGGTGTTCTTGCAGGCTCATGCTGGCTGTTTGTGTTTCACCACTATCGAGGTCATCATCGTTAGGGTCACGCGGGCTAGTGTTGCTGGAAAACTCAATGCCCCAGCCTTCTTCGGCACGGCTGCCGAATTCCGCTGGCTCTTCAAAGGAATCACTCGCTCCAGGCGTTTCGGACGCGGTGGACTCAGGTGTAGGGAGATCTAGCGATGAAGTGTAGGTTTGCTGATCGGATTCAACCCGCTCCAGCAAGGGATTTTCTTGCAGGGCCTGGTCAATTTCCGCGTTGAGCTCAAGTGTCGAAAGTTGCAGTAGACGAATGGCCTGTTGTAATTGAGGCGTCAACGTCAGGTGTTGCGAAACTTTTAGTTGGAGCGATTGTTTCATCACATTCTGAAGTGCTCGCCGAGATAAATGCGGCGCACGTTTTCATTATCAACAATCTCGGCAGGATGTCCAGCAGCCAATACAAGCCCATCGTTAATAATGGTGGCGCGATCACAAATACCCAAGGTTTCACGCACATTGTGATCAGTAATCAAAACGCCAATACCGCGCTCTTTCAAAAAGCGAATAATGAATTGAATATCAACTACTGCGATGGGGTCAACACCAGCAAAGGGCTCATCTAAAAGGATAAAGCGCGGGCGGGTGGCTAACGCACGTGCTATTTCAACCCGTCGTCGTTCGCCACCAGAAAGAGAAATTGCTAAGCTTTTACGAATATGAGTAATGTGTAACTCTTCTAGCAAAACTTGCAGTCGGTCATCGATTTCTTCTTTTTCAAGATTTTGCAGCTCAAGCACTGCACGGATATTTTCATCTACGGTCAGTTTTCTAAAGACAGAGTTTTCTTGCGGTAAATAAGAAAGGCCGAGGCGTGCGCGTTGATGAATCGGCATATGGGTTAGCCGGTTATGTTCCACACCTTTTTTGCCTTCACTTTCATCATTGGTATCAATGCGAATTTCGCCCCCATCAGCGGCGACTAGACCGACGACCATATAAAAGCAAGTAGTTTTTCCTGCGCCGTTAGGGCCGAGCAAGCCAACAACTTCTCCGGCAGCGACTTCAAACGAAACGTCTGTTACGACGGTGCGTGATTTATATTTTTTGCGCAGATTATGCGCTGACAAAGTAGTGGTTCCGGCTGTCATGCGTCTTCTTCCCTTGAAGGAAATTCATTTTCCGGCAACGGGGTTTCAATTCCACCTAAAGGGTCTTTGAGCAAGCGCCGAATTGTGTCACTGGCAAACCCTCGGGCTTGCAGAAAACGGGCTTGACCTGTCCATTCTTTGGTATTGGCGGGGGCTGCTCCAAACTTTCTGTTCCAAAGGCTACGGGCGCGCGCCAAGTCGTCTGGCATATCGACAGCTGCGAGATGCGATTCGACCAATTCGCGGTCAAGGCCTTTGGTCAGCATGTTATACCGCAAACGCAAAGTGCCCAAACGGGGCGCTTTGGAGCGTACATAGCTTTCTGCGAAGCGGGTATCCGATTGAAGGTGGCAGGCCTGGAGTTCGGCAATCACGGCGTTAATTTCTTCCTGTGTTCCATGCGCTGCCAACTTATTGGCGAGTTCGGCACGGGTATGTTCGCGCCGAGCGAGAAGTTTGATCGCCCGGCTGCGTAGTGCATTCAAAGCGAATTACTCGGCCGGTGGGGTGCTCGGGGGGGTGCTGAGTCCGACAACACCAACGGCTGCACGCACCTTGTTTTCAATCTCAGTGGCCAGCTGGGGGCGTTCACGCAGAAAATCGCGTGCATTGTCTTTGCCTTGACCAATTTTTTCGCCGTTATAGGCATACCAGGCGCCGGATTTTTCGACGATCTTGTG
>JAYTIQ010000191.1:0-7389 GCA_043731705.1 Rugosibacter sp. | reverse complement strand
AAGACTGGCCGACAATTGGGCTGACATTGTGCCGAGCTTCATCGTATTTGAGCGAGGCTCCAGCACCGCCAGAATGCGCGCTGAACCTACGCGCTGCCGCAAACCCTCCAAAGTGAGACGAATTGCCGTGGGATGGTGGGCAAAATCATCGATAACCGTGATGCCACGGACAACTCCACGAATCTCCAACCGCCGCTTGATCCCCTGAAATGTTGCCAGCGCCTGCAAACCCGCATCAACAGGAACACCCGTATGACGCGCCCCTGCAAGAGCTGCCAAGGCATTGGCGCGGTTGTGCTTGCCCGGCAAGACGAAAGCCGGAACCCGACCTTGCAGTTTTCCCGCGAGGAATACATCAAACCCACTATCGGCGTCAGCTTCCCCCGCATACCATCCTTCAGCATCGTTAAACCATTCCACAGGCGTCCAGCATCCACGGGAGAATACTCTGGCTAACGAAGATTCTTCCCGATTTGCCACAATCAAGCCATTCCCTGGCACCGTACGTACCAAATGATGAAACTGAGTTTCAATTGCAGCAAGATCAGCAAAAATATCTGCATGATCAAACTCAAGATTATTCAAAATCACTGTGCGGGGGCGGTAATGCACAAATTTGGAGCGCTTGTCGCAAAATGCCGTATCGTATTCATCCGCTTCAATGACAAAAAATGGGGAATCAGTCAGTCGCGCGGACACACCAAAATTAGCCGGTACCCCCCCCACAAGAAATGAAGGATTGAGTCCTGCAACTTCCAGAATCCAGGTGAGCATGGATGTGGTCGTTGTTTTGCCATGCGTACCTGCAACACCAATCACCCAGCGATCATACAAAATATTATCGGCTAGCCACTGTGGGCCGGATACATACGGCAAATTGCGATCAAGCACTGCTTCGAGCAACGGATTACCGCGCGAAATTGCATTGCCGATGACGTAAAGATCAGGATTCAATGCTAATTGGTCTGCGCCAAACCCTTCCGTTAGCGCGATACCTTGATCGACTAATTGCGTACTCATCGGGGGATAAACATTCGCGTCACAGCCTGTCACCCGATGCCCGGCTGCTCTGGCCAACAACGCCACGCCACCCATAAAAGTGCCACAAATGCCAAGAATATGAATATGCATACAGCCGTTCCGTGAAATAATATCTGCGAATTCTAACCCTTGGCCCTCCTATGCCGCGTCGTAAACCCGCACCTGCCGACTCCCGCCATTTGCGTCGCGCTATCGCCCTGGCTGCTGCACGTTTGATGGCCGAGGATGGATTAACCGATTACACTGCCGCTAAGCGCAAAGCCGCTCGCAGCCTTGGCGCAGAACATGGCGAAGGTCTGCCCACCAATGAAGAAATACAAATCGAACTTCGCCTTTACCAATCGATTTACCAGGAAGACGAACAAAATAATCGCTTGCAAGCGCTACGCCAAACGGCCCTGAATGCCATGCAACTACTGAATGAATTTCAACCCCGCCTGACGGGTGCTGTACTGGATGGCACGGCAGCTCGCTATTCGCCCATTCACCTGCAATTAATCGCCGACAGTAGTAAGGATGTAGAAATCTGGCTACTGACCAACCAGATCGCCTTTGATACAGAATCCCTGCCATACCAGAATCCCAAGAGCCCGGAAGATCGGTTTGTTTTGGATATGGACGACACAACCGTGCTGGTGGACGTCTTCTCTGCCCAACGAAGACATAGCGGAGCGCCTAGCGCGACCATGTCCGAAGTGAGAACACTGCTAGCCAATTCGACAACCACTACGCCGCTGTCTGAATCGCAACTCGTAGTCCCGACTGATACCAGGTAGTTTAAACATGAAAAATCGGCTGATTCGTTTTTTGTTACTCGCGATAATCGCCATTAGTGCAGGTGGCTCCGGCTATTTGATTAGTCGCGAGCGACTCGCCGCATCGGACATTACTTTGTCATCTGTGGCAGCGACACCGCAATCTGCGGTCGATAAACTATTGCGCACCTCCTTTGCCACTACAGAAGGCCAATGGCAAACCCTGACTGCCTGGCGCGGCAAAGTGCTGGTAGTCAACTTCTGGGCAACGTGGTGCCCACCCTGCCGTGAAGAAATGCCGCTATTCTCCAGATTGCAGACAAAATATAAAGATAAAGGTTTGCAATTTGTTGGCATCAGCATTGATAGTATCGATAAAGTACGCGAATATCAGTCAATTGAAAAACTGACGTATCCCCTGCTGCTGGGTTCGCCAGATGCCATGGGTCTAAGTGAAGCATTGGGAAATGTTTCGCAAGCACTCCCGTTCACCGTCATCATCACCCGTCAAGGACGGCTTGATTCTGTCAAAATCGGACGCCTCACGGAAGACGAACTTGAAGCGCGCCTGCCCACGCTACTTAAACAATAGACTAGACAAACGGTAGTCATTTGCGGCAAACTTGCACCCATGACGACGCAAAAACACAGCAAAAGCGCAACTGGCGAAAAAAAAAATTCAGTGATCCTCGTGCTTCACGGGCCTAATTTAAATCTCCTGGGCACGCGGGAACCGGCAATCTACGGGCACACAACACTCGCTGACATCCACACGGCAATGGAAACTCAGGCACGCGCGAATGGCGTGCGGCTGGAAAGTTTTCAAAGCAATCACGAGGGCGAGTTGATCGACCGCGTGCAATCTGCCCGCGAGCAAGGTGTTGTTTACATCATTATCAATCCTGCAGCCTACACCCATACCAGCATTGCCTTACGGGATGCCTTGGCCGCAGTTGCCATTCCTTTTATTGAAGTTCATCTCTCGAACATTCACTCACGCGAATCGTTTCGTCGACAATCCTACTTTTCCGACATCGCAACGGGCGTCATTGCAGGTCTTGGTGCACAGGGTTACACCTTGGCGCTGGAAGCCGCATTAATGCGGCTGAACATTACGGCATAAGCCCACACAGGATTGCACCACCCCTCAGTGGAAACACGGGTGACGCATCCCTTATTCATCTATCAAACCCTGAAAGGAACCCTTTTTTATGGACCTGAGAAAACTCAAGACCTTAATTGATCTTGTACAGAACTCCGGCATTTCCGAGCTTGAGATTAGCGAAGGCGAAGAAAAAATTCGCATCGCCAAACACTTGCCCACACAGCAAACCACCATGGTCAGCATGCCCATGGCCAATACCGCAGGCTATGGCAATACTATGCACGGCGAGCATGCCGCTGCCGCCGTGTCGCCAGCGCCGACTTCTGCGGCCGCAAGCAGCGCAACAGCAGAAGTGGATACAGGTCATAAGCTCAAAGCCCCGATGGTTGGCACTTTTTATCGTGCCAGCGGCCCGGATTCACCCTCGTTTGTTGAAGTGGGACAAGCGGTTAAAGCCGGACAAACACTCTGCATTATCGAAGCCATGAAATTAATGAATGAAATCGAATCCGATATTTCTGGCACCGTCACCGCCATCCTCGCCGAAAATGGTCAGGCGGTGGAATACGGTCAACCCCTGTTCGTGATCAGCTGACCGCTATGTTCGGTAAAGTTCTCATCGCCAATCGCGGGGAAATTGCCCTGCGTATCCTGCGTGCCTGTCGCGAACTAGGCGTGCGTACCGTTGCTGTACATTCCGAAGCCGACACCGAGGCAAAGTACGTCAAGCTGGCTGACGAATCCGTCTGCATTGGGCCTGCCGCTTCTTCCCTTAGCTATCTGAACGTCCCTGCGATCATTTCCGCCGCTGAAGTCACCGACGCCGAAGCGATTCACCCCGGCTACGGCTTTCTGTCGGAAAACGCCGACTTTGCTGAGCGCGTAGAAAAATCCGGCTTCGCCTTCATTGGCCCACGCCCGGAAACCATACGGCTCATGGGCGATAAGGTCAGCGCCAAAATCACCATGAAAGAAGCCGGTGTACCTTGCGTTCCCGGTTCTGATGGCGCACTCCCTGACGACCCGAAAGAGATCACCAAAATCGCGCGTGCCGTAGGCTACCCGGTGATTATCAAAGCCGCCGGCGGTGGCGGCGGTCGGGGCATGCGTGTGGTTCACACCGAAGCTGCGCTGCTCAATGCTGTCACCATGACACGCAGCGAAGCGGGGGCTGCCTTCAACAACTCTACCGTGTACATGGAAAAGTTTCTGGAAAACCCGCGCCACATAGAAATTCAGGTGCTGGCAGATTCCTACGACAACGCAATTTATCTGGGCGAGCGTGATTGCTCCATGCAACGCCGACACCAAAAAGTGATCGAAGAAGCACCTGCGCCCGGTATCACCCGAAAGCTGATTGCCACGCTGGGCGAGCGATGTGCCGAAGCCTGTCGTCATATTCATTACCGTGGCGCAGGCACTTTCGAGTTTCTTTACGAAAATGGCAAATTCTTTTTCATTGAAATGAATACGCGCGTTCAAGTCGAGCATCCAGTGACTGAACAAGTCACCGGTATCGATATTGTTCAAGCGCAATTACAAATTGCTGCAGGTGAAAAGCTGCGCTTTAAACAAAGCGATGTTGAAATTCGTGGTCACGCCATTGAGTGTCGCATTAATGCCGAAGACCCTTTCAAATTCACTCCCTCACCGGGCATGATCAACACGTGGCATCCGCCCGGCGGACCCGGCATCCGCGTTGATTCGCATGCCTATTCAGGCTATACCGTGCCGCCTCACTATGATTCCATGATCGGCAAAGTCATCAGCACCGGCCACACCCGCGAACAGGCCATTGCGCGCATGAGTATCGCACTCTCTGAAATGATGGTGAATGGCATCAAGACTAATATCCCGCTGCATCAAGAACTCATGCTTGATGAACGCTTTCGGCAAGGTGGCACAAGCATCCATTATCTCGAAGAAAAACTGGCCAAAAAAAGTGCCGCCATCAAGGAGCAATAGCCTTCATGTGGCTCAGCATCTCGGTAAAAACTGATGCAATTCACGCAGATGCGCTGTCAGATGCATTGATGGGTGCAGGTGCAATTTCCGTCAGCGTAGAAGATGCGCTGGCGGGAACTGATCTCGAAACTCCGCAATTTGGCGAACCTGATGGCCTGATTACCGCCCCTGCCACACCTTTGTGGACTGAAAGTCTTGTGATTGCCTTGTTCGAACCAGCAACTGATCTGGTCGAGCGCGTTACCCGTGCCGCACTGGAAATCGGCATCACCAGCCTGCCGGCTATCGACATCGCTGAAGTGGAAGAGCAAGACTGGGTAAGGCTTACGCAGTCACAGTTCGAGTCCATTCACATCACCGACCACTTGTGGATCGTGCCCTCATGGCATATCGCTCCCGACCCCGAGGCAATTAACTTGGTACTCGACCCCGGTTTGGCATTTGGCACCGGCTCGCATCCCACGACGTTTCTTTGCTTGCAATGGCTGGCTGAACAAGTCAAAGGCCAGGAGACTGTTCTTGACTACGGTTGCGGCTCAGGCATTCTCGCTATCGCCGCCGCAAAACTCGGCGCTGGACCGGTGCTGGGGGTTGATATTGATGATAATGCCCTGATTTCCGCCCACGATAACGCGGTAGCTAACGACGTGTCGCTAGAGTTGCGCCACTCGCGGATTCCCCTGAATAATCGCTTTGATTTAGTAGTTGCCAATATTCTTACTAATCCCCTATGCGTTTTAGCGCCACTGCTCGCAGGATGCGTCGCATCGGGCGGGAAACTCGCTTTATCTGGTGTGTTGGCACCGCAGGCGCAACAAGTCATTTCAGCTTATGCACCCTTTATCGACCTCCATGTGGGTGCAACTCATGAAGGCTGGGTGCGGCTGGAGGGCCGCGCATGCTGACTCAGTGCCCTGCGTGCAACACCACGTTTCGCGTCACGGCTGAACAAATCAAGGCCAAAGGCGGCCGCGTGCGTTGCGGCCAGTGCCAACACGCGTTTAATGCACTAGATACGCTCATCGATGCATTGCCAGGCAGCACTTTTCTTCCTGCCACTGAAAAAAGGCTGGATCACCTTGCTCCGTTACAGCATTTATCCGATGAGACGACAACAGACGCAACTAATTCACTCACCGGAGATAGCGACTGGACTGGCTCTATTGCAATCGTAGAGTTTCCAGAAGATAGTCTCAATTCCGAAACAAGCGCAGAAGAACCCCGCGAAAATTTTTCTGACCATCCTTCTCACGCGGACATGCCACTGGAAGCTGCTTCGCTGACCGAATCGTTGACCGAATCACCAGAAGATACAGAAGCAGACAAATCGGTGGAAAGTTTTACAGTTGAACCTTCCGCGCATAATCCGCCAGAGCCGACAAACATCCTGCTGGATGGCCCGTTTGCCGACCTGCCCAGCTCGATCGCAACTCGCCGATGGCCTTGGATTGTGGGCAGCATGCTTTTGTTCGTCGCGCTAGGTGGGCAAGCTGTGCTTGCCTTGCGTGCGCCGCTGGCAAAATCACTCCCTGCGGCACAGCCGGCTATCGCCGCGCTGTGCCGTCTCGTACACTGCACAATCCGCCTCCCTGCCCAAGCAGATCTGATCAGCATTGAAAGCTCCGATTTACATCCTGATCCGACCAAAGCCGGCCGTCTGGTGGTGTCAGCCACACTAAAAAATCGTGCCGCATTCAGCCAGCAGTTTCCGCATCTTGAGCTGACTTTGACTGACATTGCCGACAAGGCCATTCTCCGCAAGGTATTACTCCCCGCCACTTATCTACCACCGAATACCGTAACAGCCAACGGCATGCTGCCTAATGCAGATATCGCCGTAAACCTTGTCATCGACATTGATTCGCTGACAGCGAATGGCTATCGACTGTACTTGTTTTATCCTTAAACTCACCTTCTTTTTGAAAACTGAAAACAATGACAACCCTCATCTGCGGATCGCTTGCCTACGACACCATCATGGTGTTTGGCGACCGTTTCAAAAATCACATCCTGCCTGAGCAAATCCATATTCTCAATGTCGCCTTTCTCGTCCCTGATATGCGCCGCGAGTTTGGCGGCTGCGCCGGCAATATTGCCTACAATTTAAAACTACTTGGCGGCACGCCACTCATCATGGCTACGCTGGGCGAAGACGGCGCGCCCTATCAGCATCGCTTAAAACAACTCGACCTCAATACCCAACACGTGCGTGAGATCGCCGGCAGTTTTACTGCGCAAGCTTTTATCACCACCGATCTTGATGACAATCAGATCACCGCTTTTCATCCTGGTGCGATGACGCATTCGCACCAGAATAAAATTAGCGATGCTCTAGGCATACGTCTCGGCATTGTCGCTCCCGACGGCCGTGACGGCATGTTGCAGCACGCCCGCGAATTTCACGCCGCACACATCCCATTCATTTTCGATCCCGGCCAAGGCCTGCCGATGTTCGACAAGGATGATTTATTGAACTTTTTGCAACTCGCCGACTATTGCACGGTCAACGACTACGAAGCAAAA
>JAYTIQ010000190.1:0-4003 GCA_043731705.1 Rugosibacter sp. | reverse complement strand
AGATGCTTAAGTTCGAGCGGCGGGGCATTGCGCAAGAAGTCCTGCCAAGTGATGACGGCGTCACGAATGATAATTTGATGCTGTGCAAATAGCCAAAGTGAAAAGGCATTTCGATCGGTTTTTTGGGGTGTGATTTCCAGCCCGGCAGCAAAGAAGCGGCCTGATTTGTCGCGGCTTAATACGATATGTGGCGCAATCAACTCCAGGCGGGCCAGGCGTAATTCGCCATACAAAAGTGAATCCCAGGCAGGTTCGGCGGTGACGTGTTCAAGGTTGAGTAGTGAGTCGCCTACTGCGTTTCGAATTTCGACACCTTGCAAGTTAAGGACGGGTCTTAAGCCCACCCAGTGAGCTTCAATGGTGCGAATGCGGACGGGTTGCTGGATTGCAGCACTGATAGCTTGCTCGATATCGCCACGATAATTTTCGATCTGTGGCAACACCCCATAGCGTAAGGCAATGACAAGCACTGCCACGACAAAATAGAGCAGGGTGGCAGCCCATGACAACACACGAAAAACACGCACAAATCCACTCGAACGAGGCAGGGCTCGTAGGAGACGATTGTTAGTGAATGAAGACAAAGTGGGAATTTGAGGCATGTAAAAAGGGCACGGAGATCACGCTATTGGACACACTGAAGTTCTCGAAAAGGGTGAAAATAGTGGCATCAGAACTGAAATTCTAACCGATGCCTTCCATGGCCAACACGCCTGCCGACACTATCGCTGATATTGCTAAGGCTGTTTTAGCCTCTCGATATCTGGACAGGCTGCTGACAGCCAAGCCAGCGCTTGCCAATGAAGTGGCTGCATCGCTCAAAACACCTGTCACAAGGATTGAACTTGCTGGTTGGCTGAGTAGTAGGCAAGCAACCCCATTACCGAGTGAAGCAGGCTTGAAGTCGTTATTGCGCGAGTTCAAGCAATGGGCTTATGCGCGGATTGCGACACGTGATCTGGCGAACCTCGCACCTTTGGCCGAGGTGATGGAAACCATGACGTGCATTGCAGAATTGGCAA
Source organism: Rugosibacter sp. (assembly GCA_043731705.1). GTDB lineage: Bacteria > Pseudomonadota > Gammaproteobacteria > Burkholderiales > Rhodocyclaceae > Rugosibacter. Next base: position 2,981 of record JAYTIQ010000190.1, on the reverse strand, counting down.
TCGATCAGGCGGTCCGGATATTGATGAACGGGCTGGTCGCGCGGTATGGCGTGCCGCGCAATGCGGATGGGCTAGCGCAATCACTCATCGTGCTCGGCATGGGCAAGCTGGGTGGGCGCGAGTTAAATGTTTCTTCGGATATTGATTTGATTTTTGTCTACCCCGATGACGGGGATACTGATGTGACGAGCCTCGCGACAAGCAACAGTAACGGGGGGCGCAGCATTTCCAATAGCGAGTTTTTTGCTCGGCTGGGGCGCGGGCTCATCAATGCCATCGCCGACATAACCTCGGATGGCCAAGTATTTCGTGTCGATATGCGTTTGCGGCCGAATGGTGATTCTGGTCCCTTGGTGTGTTCTTTTAATATGCTGGAAAACTACTTCATTACCCAGGGCCGTGAGTGGGAACGTTATGCCTGGATCAAGGCGCGGCCCTTGACGGGTGAGCGTTTTGACGAGTTAGAGCAGATCAGGCGGCCGTTTGTTTTTCGCAGGTATCTGGATTTTGGCGCGATCAATGCCATGCGCGATTTGCACGCGCAAATTCGGCATGAGGTGATGAAAAAAGACCAGGCGGATAATGTGAAACTTGGCCCGGGGGGCATTCGCGAGATCGAATTTATTGCCCAGGTTTTCCAGTTGATTCGGGGTGGCCGCGACGCAGCTCTGCAAATGCAGCCAACGCTTGCCGTGTTGCAGCTGTTGTCAGATAACCGTACCCTGCCGCCTGAAACCGCCTTGGCTTTAGCCTCTGCGTATGATTTTCTGCGTCGCGTTGAGCATCGCCTGCAATATCTGGATGATGCGCAAACGCATAGGCTGCCGACGGTAGCAGATGATCAGCAACGCGTTGCACAGGCGATGAATTTTGTCGATTTTTCCGCATTGACTGAAGCGCTGAATAGTCATCGCGCGCTTGTTTCCAGTCATTTCGATCAGATTTTTGTCAGTCCCGGTGATGACCGGCATCCGCTAGCCTTGCTTTGGCTGGAAGCAAATAGCGAGGCTGCCGAAGAGTTTGAGCGTCTGGGGTTTCACGATCCCAAAGCAGCGGCAGGGCACGTTGCAGCACTGCGTGCGGCGTCACGCTATCAGCAGCTACCGGATGAAATTCGTCGTCGCTTTGATGTGCTTGTTCCGCGCCTGATTGAGGCAGCTGCACAAGCGCACAATCCGGATGAGGCACTCTTTCGCGGGCTGAGTTTTCTTGATGTCATTTCGCGACGCGGGGCTTACCTTGCCTTGCTTCAGCAATACCCGCAGGCCCTGCAAAAAGTGGTTACTTTGCTCGATAGTTCATGCTGGGCTGCCAGTTATCTTGAGCAGCATCCGATTTTGCTCGATGAGCTGCTCGATCAACGTTTGCTTGAAGTCGCGCCGGACTGGTCTGCATTTCGTTGTCAGTTGCAGCAGACGTTATTAGCACTCGAGCCGGATACCGAGCGCCAGATGGATGTATTGCGGGAGCAGCATCACGCGCAGGTTTTTCGCGTGTTAATGCAGGATATGGCGAATCTGCTCACCGTGGAAAAATTGTCAGACCACCTATCTGATCTGGCCGATAGTCTGCTCGACGCTGCACTGATATGTGCCTGGAAAAAGCTGCCGAAACGTCATCGTGAAACACCCTGCTTTGCGGTGATCAGCTACGGTAAATTGGGTGGTAAAGAACTCGGTTTTGCTTCTGATCTTGATCTGGTTTTTCTTTACGATGAGGCTGATCCGGACGCGGGAGAAATTTACTCCCGACTGGGCACGCGTTTGAATACCTGGTTGTCAGCGCAGACCTCCGCCGGACAATTGTTCGAGACGGATTTGCGTTTGCGGCCGAATGGCGAGGCTGGGTTGGTGGTGAGTTCGATTGCAGCTTTTCGCGCGTATCAGCTTGAAGCTGCCTGGGTGTGGGAGCATCAGGCGCTCACCCGGGCGCGTTACTCGGCGGGCGACGCTGCAGTGGGTGCTGCGTTCGAAGGGATCAGACGCGAAGTGCTATGTCAGGCACGTGATCTGGCCAAGCTCAAAGAAGATGTATTGACCATGCGGCAGAAAATGCATGATGCCCATGCGACACGGGGTGATAAGCGCACGCAGATTTTTAACTTGAAGCACGACCCGGGCGGGCTGATTGACGTGGAATTTATCGTGCAATATCTGGTGCTGGGACATGCCCATGAATATGCGGTGTTAACCGGTAATTTGGGTAATATCGCGCTATTGAAAATAGCAGCAGATTTGTCATTGATTCCCGCTGAGTTGGCAAATGCAGCGCGCGATGCGTATCGTGATTTTCGTCATCTGCAACATGGTTTGCGATTGAATTTTGCACAGGCGACCGTATCGCCTGACGAAATAGCACTGCAAATAAACGCTGTGTGTGCCTTGTGGCATCATGTTTTTGAAACCTGAATGTAACCATTGAAGAAATTATAGGAACTGTATGCCAGTTAATTACACAACCCCCGATGCTTCCGCTTTATTCCCTGTGGCAGGTGTTCGGCTGGGCACGGCGCAAGCCGAAATTCGCAAGAAAAATCGGCGTGATCTGACCTTGATTGCTTTAACGCCAGGCAGCCATGTGGCGGGCGTTTTTACGCAAAATCGTTTTTGTGCTGCGCCCGTCATCGTGTGTCGCGAGCACTTGGCACACACCGCAGGTATGCATGCGTTGGTCATCAATACGGGGATTGCCAATGCGGGCACGGGCGAGCAGGGCCTGGTCGCGGCAAATGACACCTGTGCTGCGGTGGCGCAGCTACTGGGGTGTACTCCCGATGATGTCTTGCCGTTTTCTACGGGCGTGATTCTGGAACATTTACCGACGGATCGTCTCATAGCGGGATTGCCCGCAGCACATGCTGATTTATCTGAAAATAATTGGCATGCTGCCGCGCACGCCATCATGACAACGGATACGGTGGCCAAAGCGGCTTCGCGCCGTATCACCAGCGCCGACTTTTCAGTGACAGTGACCGGCATGTC
>JAYTIQ010000189.1:0-12556 GCA_043731705.1 Rugosibacter sp. | reverse complement strand
AGCGGGCGAGTGATGGTGTCGCACACTACATCAACGCCGCAGATATCCAGCCCCACCATGGCGGCAGCGGCAATGGCGCGGGCGGCGAGTTGCGGGTGGACATCATCAGTGACGTCAGTGGCGGTACCGCCGGTGGATAAATTGGCGTTGTTGCGCAACACCACGCGCTGGCCCTGGGTGGGCACAGATTCCGGCGTCAGGCTCTGATGCTGCAGCGTTGCCAGGGCAATCTCGTCAAGGCGGATTTTGGTCAGCGAAGTGGCATGGCCTTCGCCGCGACGCGGGTCGCGATTCACCGTGTCGACCAGGGCGCGAATACTTTGTTTGCCATCCCCAATCACTTGCGCAGGTTCGCGGCGCGCGGCGGCTACCAGACGATTCCCCACCACCAGCAGGCGAAAATCATGGCCGGGAAGATAGCGCTCTACTAGCACATCGTCGCTGATGCCGGCTGCTGTCGCATAAGCTGCCAATATGGCTTCGCGCGAGCGGATATCCACGGTGACGCCCTTGCCCTGGTTGCCATCCTGTGGCTTGACTACCACCGAACCACCACTGCGCTGCATGATCTCCTGTGCCACAGTCCATGCGGATTCGGCATCGGTCACCGCGCAGCCCTCGGGCACGGGCACGCCCGCAGCGAGCAGCAGTTGTTTGGTCAGTTGTTTGTCCTGCGCGATGCTCTCGGCAATGGCCGAGGTGCGATCAAGCTCGGCCGCCTGAATTCGACGCTGCCGCGCGCCCCAGCCGAATTGCACCAGGCTGCCGGCAGTCAGGCGGCGAAATGGAATACCGCGTGCCACGGCGGCATCGACAATCGCGCTGGTGCTGGGGCCGAGTCGTTCGTCTTCATCCAGCGCGCGTAAATGCGCAATGGCGTCCTCTGCATCAAATGGTTGATCGTCACGTGCGGCCTGGTATAAAGCCATCGCCAGATCAAAAGCCAGGCGACCAACGGCCTCTTCGCTGTATTCGACCACAACTTGATACACGCCTTTTTCCACGGTAGGGGCGCAGCGGTAAAACGTCACTGGACAACCAGCACTCTTTTGCAGCGAGAGTGCAGCAATGGCGATCAGCTCGGGCAGCGGAATGGACGCCACGTTGTGTGCGGCCTGTAGCGCGCCAATCGTCGGGAAACGAGTTTGTACTCGGGCCGCAATACCGGGAAAATCAGCCAGCGTGTGTTCGTTTTGCGGACAGGAGATTGTTGCTTCAATGGCAGTATGGCGACCCCATAAATTAGGACCACGCAAGGCACGCAAACGAATAATCTTCATGAAGAGATAACGTAAAAAGTGAGTTAAAAAGTTTCAATGCCGGTGCGCAGTGTAGCCAGTGGCACATTCAGCGCCCAGGCTGCACCTATGGCGGCAAGAAGGGGTATTAGCTTTTCATGGGCGGGTGCCCACCGAGTGGTCTCGCTAGGCGGCGTATGGCCAGCGCCGACTTTTTTCTGTACGCTCAAAGAGGGTAAATTTGCCAGTGCTAGCAACGGTTGTGTTTGCTCGCCCGTGGCCAAAATGATTATCCCGTCATGCATTAAAACTGCTTTCCCGCCTTTTGCACGATGTGTGGCGATGGCTGCTGCGCTTGACAGATCGTCTACTGTGTCAGTCGCGAACAGGATCACTTCACCATCACACAACTCTGCCATGTCGCGCACTAGCGGGCAGGCTGCGTTCAGCACCGCCACACCGCCAGGCAACACGACATCTACTTGAGTGCGCACCACATTGAACAGGTGCTCGGGCGTATCAATGCGATAAGTCGGCAAAACATCCGCTGCATTGAGCGCTGTCACGACGCCGACCTGGCAGCGGTCATAGGCGAGTCCTTCATTCAGCATCGTCTCGATGGAATTTTCAATCACCACGATTTCTGTCTGGCGATTGATCAACAAGGTCTGTGCTGCCGCGTTGGGCGACAAGCTCTGTGTGGCGACAGGCAGAGTGCCAAGAAACACGCCTTGGGCACAGGCTAACCCGGTGGCCTGGCCAGTCAGGCGCAAAATGTGATCGAGCAGCTGCGCGGTGAGTGTGGTATCTCCCGCAAGGCTTTCGTTCCCTGCGCTGCCGGTGATACCGATCAGCGGAATGCGGCCCGGTGTGTGACCTGATATGCGGCCATCTGTTCCGGTTGGGAAAAGGTAATCCACAATCGCCGGCCCGACTGGGCGGGGTTGCCCGGAGGCGGGCTTGAGATGCATCAGCAACCCTGGCCCGGCATTGACTTCGACAATCGCACCGCCCTGCGTAGCGAGTGGTTGCGCGATGTCGGTCGCCACCAGATCGATGCCCGCAATATCCAGCCCGACGATGCGCGCGGCCAGTGCTGCCAGCGCAATGGTATCGGGGTGCACGTCGTCGGTGCAATCAAAGGCCACATTGCCATTGCGCTGAATCAACAGGCGTTGGCCAGCCGCTGGCACGGTATCCATGGCCGCACCCTGGCGGGTGAGTTCGAGCGCAACAGCTGGGTCATCATCAATGCGATTCAGCGGGTACGCTTCACCCGTGCCACGGCGCGGGTCGCTATTGATTTGCAGATCAATCAAGTGCTGCACTGCCGAGTGGCCATCGCCCACCACCCAGGCTTCTTCGCCACGCGCGGCGGCAACCAGTTTGCCACCGACTATCAACAAGCGGTGTTCGATGCCGGGAATAAACCGCTCCAGCAGCACATCGCTGCCACGCGCAGTTTCTTCTGCGAGGGCAAAGGCCGCCTCGATGTCTTCGCGGCGCGAGAGGTTAACCGAAACGCCACGGCCATGATTGCCATCCACCGGTTTGATCGCCACGGGTGCGTTGATGGATTGTGCTTCTTCCCAAGCCTCGGTGGTATTTTTGACAATACTGCCTTCAGGCACCGGCACGCCGCAAGCACGCAGCAGCATATTGGTGAGCGCCTTGTCGCTGGAAATACCTTCGGCAATGGCGGAGGTGGCATCGGTTTCGGCGGTCCAGATGCGGCGGCTGTGAATACCATAGCCCAGTTGCACAAGATTCCCTTCATTGAGACGAATGGCCGGGATACGCCGCTGTTTGGCGGTGGCGGCTTCAACGATGGCCTGGGTGCTGGGGCCGAGTAGCAAGCGGTCGGCCATCTGCGCGAGATGCGCCACGGCGGCGGGTACATCAAACGTGGTGGCGTTGATCGCTGCCATGACCAGGTCACGTCCGTACAACAAGGCCTGGCGAGAGATGTCCGCATGCCAGCTGCGCACCGCCACTTTATATACGCCGCGCTGCGAGGTGCTGCGTGCCTTGCCAAAACCACCGGGCATGCCGGCCAGATTTTGCAGTTCAAGGGTGACATGTTCGAGGATATGCGCGGGCCATGTGCCGTCTTCCAGTCGCTTGAGAAAGCCGCCGTGTTCGCCATAGCTGCAGCGATGTTCAATCAGCGTGGGCAGCAGGGTGGTCAAGCGCTCGTTAAAGCCGGGAATTGTGTTGGAGGGTGAGTCTTCCAGCACGCCAATATCAACCCAGGCTTCCATGACAGGACGGTAAGTCCACAGATTAGGGCCGCGCAGGGCAATAAAGTTAAGAAATTCGATCACAGAATCAGATGCCTTTCGCCGTCCGGCGGGATGAGTGTTGCAGGTTTTTTATGAACTTGTTCTGCTTTGGTTTTTTAAACACGGACAATACGTTCCTTGCCGTATTCCCAGCGCCGACTTTTTACTCGGTGCGCTGGCTAAAATCAATTAACGCATGGCGAGCTGTTTTGCTGACAAGTCGCAATCTGCTGCCGGCACGGTATGATTCTGCCCCACGCCCTATGGCGATTTTTAAAACAAAATAATGTCTGCAACGCTTTCTGATCAACTCCCGTCGGCTTGGCATGCTCCCGTGCTGGCGGCATTGCAGCCCGAAGAAATCCTGTTGGCCTGGCTTGAGCTGGATTTGACGACTTCCCTGCAGTTTGGCATCGGGTTGCTGGTGCTGACCAACCAGCGATTGCTGGCAAGTGATAGTGGCACACAGTGGCAGGTCTGGCCATTACAAGCGACGCTGCACTTGCAGCGGTTTGACCATGCGGGCATTGGCACGTTGATACTCAGCAACGCTACCGGGCGCATCGCGCATTGGCGCTATACGCTGGCGCGCGCGACAGTCGTCAAACAGCTGGCTGATGCCTTTACTGCACAGATCGCCAGCCTGATCAGCGGAACACCACGGGTAGTTAGCCCCGATGTGCTGTGCCCCATGTGTCAGACTCCATTTAATCCTGGCCAGGAAGGTTGCCCGACTTGTGCGCGTAATTTGCAGGCTCCGCCTTCAACGCTGACGCTGCTACGGTTATGGCGCTTTGCCCAGCCTTACCGATGGCAGTTGCTGGCCGGGTTTTTATTGATGCTGGGTGGCACGGCGGCTACGCTGATTCCCCCGTATCTGACCATGCCGCTGATGGATGAAGTGCTGATTCCTTACCAGAACGGGGTGCCGATTGATTCGCAAAAAATTGGGCTCTATCTCGGTGGCTTAGGCTTGGCGGCGATTTTTGCCTGGGCGATGAGCTGGGCTAAAACCTATATTCTGGCGCTGGTGTCCGAACGCATAGGTGCTGATTTACGTACGACAACGTACGAGCACCTGCTCGAGCTTTCGCTGGAATACTTCGGTGCCAAACGTACGGGCGATTTGATGTCGCGCATTGGTAGTGAGTCTGACCGCATCTGCGTTTTTCTCTCGCTGCATCTGCTTGATTTCGCCACCGATGTGCTGATGATAGGCATGACCGCGCTGGTCTTGTTCTCGATCAATCCCTTGCTGGCGGTGGTGACGTTATTGCCGCTGCCCTTTATTGCCTGGATGATTCATCTGGTGCGCAATCGGCTGCGTTACGGCTTTGAGCAGATTGATCGTGTCTGGTCGGAAGTCACCTCTGTGCTGGCTGACACTATTCCGGGCGTGCGCGTGGTGAAAGCCTTCGCCCAGGAAAAGCGCGAGAGTGAGCGCTTCCGCGAGGCCAATGCGCATAATCTGGTGGTGAATGATCGGCTGAATAAAACCTGGTCGTTATTCTCGCCTACGGTTGGATTGCTTACCGAACTGGGCCTGTTGGTGGTGTGGGGTTTTGGTATATGGCAGGTCTCTAAAAACCAGATTACCGTTGGTGTGCTCACCGCGTTTATCGCTTACATCAGTCGGTTTTACGGACGCCTGGATTCGATGAGCCGCATTGTTTCGGTAACGCAAAAAGCGGCGGCGGGGGCGAAGCGCATTTTCGATATTCTCGACCATGTATCGAGTGTGCCTGAGCCCACGCATCCGCAGCATTTGCCAACCATCGCAGGCCACATTACGGTGCGTGATGTCGGCTTTCGCTATGGCAACCGCAGCGTGCTAAATGGTGTGTCGCTCGACATTCGTGCTGGCGAGATGATCGGCCTGGTCGGCCACAGCGGCTCCGGAAAAAGTACGCTGGTGAATCTGATTTGCCGTTTTTATGATGCAAGTGAAGGCGCGATTCTGATTGATGGCATTGACATTCGCTCCGTGCCAGTGGCCGAGTATCGGCGCCATATCGGTTTGGTTCTGCAAGAGCCATTTCTTTTTTTTGGCACCATCGCGGACAACATCGCCTATGGCAAGCCTCATGCCTCGCGCGCGGAAATCGTGGCCGCCGCACGTGCCGCGCATGCGCATGAGTTTATTTTGCGGCTGCCGCATGGCTATGATTCGCTGGTTGGCGAGCGTGGTCAGGCGCTCTCGGGCGGTGAGCGGCAGCGCATTTCCATTGCGCGCGCGCTGCTGATTGATCCGAAGATTCTGATTCTTGATGAGGCGACTTCTGCCGTGGACACCGAAACCGAGCTGGAAATCCAGAGTGCACTGGATAATCTGATTCGCGGCCGCACTACCATCGCCATTGCGCATCGGTTGTCCACTTTGCGCACGGCTGATCGGCTGGTGGTGATGGATCATGGCAAGATTGTCGAAGTCGGACCACATGACGACCTGCTCGCGCGGCAGGCCGCTTACTGGCGGCTGTATACCGCGCAAACCAAGCAGCTTGATGCGCTCGAAGGGCGCGATGACGAAATGGCGACAGATGAGCTATGAGTGACTACCAGTTGATCCGGAATACGTTTGGCCAGTTAGTGCTGACTACGCCCGCAGGCGTGGTTTATGCAGACGTGGTGCCAGTGCGGGCTTTTGCGCTTTCTGCGCCCGATGAGGGCATTGCTCTGGTTGACCGCCACGGGCGCGAGTTGTGGTGGCTGACAAGTCTGGCTGAGTGCGTGCCGTCTGTGCGTCTGTTGATCGAAGAGACCTTGGCCGAGCGGGATTTCATGCCGGAAATACTTGCCATCCACAAGGTGTCGACCTATGCCACGCCGAGTCGCTGGCAGGTGGAAACAGATCGCGGCCCGACCACCCTGACATTGAAAAGCGAAGACGATATTCGGCGGCTGAAATTTGATGGCCAGCCGAATGGACTCCTCATTGCCGACAGTCATGGCTTGCAATTTCTGATTCGCGATCGGACCCAGCTTGATCGTACGAGTCAGCATTTTTTAAGCCGGTTTTTATAGGCGCTTGATGGTTGCGCGCCGTATCACCAGAGCCGACTTTTACAGTGAGGCAAGTGCCGCTTCGGGGGTGATTATTTGAAACAGGTTGCGCAGGCGATTCCGCCGCGCCAGCACCAGCAGCGCTTTGTCGCTGGTCACCAGCCAATCGGCTGAACCATCCTGTGCCGCTTCGAGAAATTTTTGATCATCAGGGTCTGTGCAATGCGGCAAAGTCGATGTGTGGGTTGCTTTTTCTACTGCAGGCAGCGCTGGCACGAGGGTGACGTACTGCACATAGTGACTGTACGCCGCCTGTTGCGCGGAGCGCGTCAAGTCAAATTGCGGATAAGCCAGCACCCGCTCAAATTCATCCAGGCAGGCGTCGCTACTGATAGCGCACCATTGCCGGTTCTCGATACAGTCGCGCAGCGGGGCAAAGCGGCTATCGGCAAAAACGTACAACGAGACCAATACATTCGTATCCAGCACCACCCGCAACCCCTTGCGGGTGGTGCTGGCAGCGGGTTGCCCGGATAAATCTAAAATCACGCGAACGGGTTATTCCTTCTTTTGGGTGTCGAGCCGCAGCTTGGCATAAGTACCCGGCGCATCGTCCAGCACCTTGAGTTTGCCTTTGGCCGGGTCACGGGCAGGCACTTGCTCGCTGTTCAATTGCGTAATCCAGGTTTGCCAGTCGGTCCACCATGAGCCTTCGTGGTTTTTGGCGGTGCTTAGCCAATCATCTGCATTGGCTGGGAGTGATTTTTTCTTGCCGCCGCGTTTTTCCCCGGGTTTCTCTTCATGCGTCCAATAGCCATATTTTCCGGCACTCGGAGGATTGACGATGCCAGCAATATGCCCTGAGCCGCCGAGTACGAAACGCACCGGGCCACTGAATAAGGTTGTGCCCAGGTAGGTGCTTTTCCAGGGAGCGATATGATCTTCAATGGTGGAAATAAAGTAACTGGGCGTAGTGACTTTTGCCAGATCAATTGGCGTATCGAGAAGCGTGATGCCGCCTGGTTCCCTGAGTAGATTTTTCAGATACATGTGGCGTAGATATTCACTATGCATCTTTGAGGGCATACGTGTGGAGTCCGAGTTCCAGTAGAGGAGATCAAAGGGGAAAGGGGCTTTGCCCATCAGGTAGTTATTCACTACAAATGACCAGATTAAATCGTTGGAGCGCAACATGTTAAAAGCACTGGCCATTTCGCTGCCATCCAGATAGCCGCGCTCTTGCATTTTTTTCTCAAGCGAAGTGACTTGATTGTCGTCAATGAACACACCCAGATCACCCGGCTGTGAAAAATCCAGCATGGTGACAAAAAAGGTGGCAGAAACAATGCGCTGATCTTTTTTAGCGGCCATGTAACCCATGGTGGAGGCGAGTAGCGTACCGCCCAGACAATATCCAATCAGGTTGATTTCCTTTTCGCCCGTTTGCTTGCATACGGCATCAATCGCAGCGAGCGAGCCTTCGGCAAGGTAATCGGCAAAACTTTTTTGTGAAAGACGCTCATCTGGATTGACCCAGGAAATCACAAATACCGAATGCCCCTGATCGGTAGCCCATTTAATGAATGAATTGGCTGGACGCAGATCAAGGATGTAATACTTGTTGATCCAGGGTGGAATAATCAGCAGCGGGCGTTTGAATTGTTCTTTGGTTGTTGGCTCGAACTGCAGTAGCTGGATCAGTTCGTTTTGAAAAACAACTTTACCTGGTGTGGCGCCGACATTTTTACCCAGTGTAAAGGCTTCCGGGTCGGCCATTTTTATGCGCAACTGGCCGTCGCCAGCCTCAAGGTCGCGCAGCAGATTGTTAAACCCGTTCAGCAGGTTCTGGCCATGGGTGTCCATTGTTTCGCGAACAACCGCAGGATTGGTCATGGCAAAGTTTGAGGGCGAGAGAGCATCAACAAACTGGTGCGTGAAAAAGTTAACTTTCTGTTGTTCATTGGCATTCAGCCCATCAACATCACTGACCGTATCGTAAATGTGGCGAGCGGTGACAAGGTAGCTTTGCTTGATGAAGTCAAATAAAAAGCTGTCTTCCCACTGCGCATCCTTGAAGCGATTATCGCCTTTGGGTGTGGTTTTCAAGGGCAATATGTCAGTACCCATAGCGCGCAGCATCGCGTGCTGCCACAGCGAAAAATAATCCCAAGCCAACTTCATTTGCGCTTGTGCCAGTTTGTGTGGATTGGCGAGTACTTTAGAAAACATGTCGGTAAACGCCTGCAAAACGCCTAGTTCGTCTGCCGGCGGCGTGATGCCTTTTTGCATCTGGCGCTGCAGATGTTCTGTAATCAGTTTGGTCGCCCGTAAAGCGACTTCTGCATAAGTGTTGGCAAGGCTCTGCGGGTTGGGAAGGTTGTTTTGTGGCACTTGACTGGATATTTGGTTCGACATGTCTTCTCCTAACTGGTAAAACGAATCAAATCGGGACTTTCCAGACGCTGCATTTTTCCTGCATGCACAAGATAGTTCAAATGGGCGATGGCCTCCCCCAGGGCAAACATGGTTTGATGCGGGTCGCTGAATTCGCGGTCGAACAGGGCTGGAATGATTTCAGCGGCGCTAAATGCATTGCCTTTGCAAGCTTTAAGCAAAATATCGCAACGCTCTACATGATGCGCATGCAGCTGCGCGACACGGCCGTGCAGCCCGCGAAAGGGCCTGCCATGCGAAGGCAGCACCAGAGTATCAGGCGGTAACTCAAGAAAGCGATCAATGGAATCAAGAAACAGCTTCAACGGGTTGCCATAAGGGTTGGCCGGGTGCACCGAGATGTTGGTGGAAATGCGCGGCAACAACATGTCACCGGAAATCAGCACATGCAGTTCTTCGCAATACAGGCTCATGTGTTCGGCCGCGTGACCATAGCCCACGATTGTGCGCCAGTCATGCGGGCCAATGCGCAGTACATCACCAGCAAACAGCTGGCGGTAGCTGTTTGGCAACGCAGGCACGCCATTTTTGTAGTGATTGCCACGCTCTTCGAAAGCTGAGGACATGGATTGGCTTAATCCATGGCGAATAAAAAAATTGATCAGAGCTGTCGTTGAAAAGGGGCTGATACCGGCGTTAATGAGCGTCGCAGTGAGGTAATCCCCCTGCGACATCCAGAGGGGCGCACCTTTTTCTTGCTCCAGCCAGCTGGCCATGCCGACATGGTCGGGATGCAGATGGGTCACGATGGCGCGAGTCAAGGTGCGGTTCGCCAAAATCGTGTTCCATGCTTCGCGCACCTCAGGCGTTGCAATGCCGGTGTCGATGGTGGCGTAGCCGTCTTCTTCAGCAAGCAACCATAAATTGATATGGTTCAAGGCAAAAGGCAATGGCATGCAAATCCATTCAATGCCCGGCATAATTGAAATTGTGGCTCCGGTGGCCGGTGACGTGTCGTGTGCGTAAATCAGTGGCGCATTCATAGGGAAAATCTTTCTTCGGCTGTTTGCCCTGATATAGTGTTTAAAATTAAAAAACGCGGTTGGAACTGTTTGGTAACCCCTGCTTCAAGGGTGATAGGCATACGTGCCATGTTAGCGGATTTTTATTGCACGAGTTAGAAAGCGGCAGCGGATTGGCAAACAAGACCAACAAGAAGACAAACACGGGGAATTTTGGCAATGATAGGACTGGATTTTAATCTCGGCGAAGATATCGACGCACTGCGCGATGCAGTGTGGCAGTTTGCCAAAAAAGAGATTGCGCCACGGGCAGCGCAAATAGATAAAGACAATCTTTTCCCTGTGGATGTCTGGCGCAAGCTGGGTGACATGGGTTTGCTGGGCATTAGTGTGGAAGAAGACTATGGCGGCGCGGCGATGGGATATCTGGCGCACATCGTGGCGCTGGAAGAAATCTCCCGCGCTTCGGCCTCGGTTGGGCTTTCCTATGGCGCGCACTCTAACCTCTGCGTGAATCAGATTCGCCGCAACGGGACTGAAACCCAGAAAAAAAGCTTTCTGCCGCGCCTGATTTCCGGCGCGCATGTGGGCGCTTTGGCAATGTCGGAGCCGAATGCCGGTTCGGACGTGGTTTCCATGACTTTACGGGCCGACAAAAAAGGCGACCGCTTTGTTCTGAACGGCTCAAAAATGTGGATCACCAATGGGGGCGACGCCGATGTGCTGATTGTCTATGCCAAAACAGACCCATCGGCTGGTGCCAAGGGCATGACTGCCTTCATTGTCGAAAAGGGTGTTGCCGGTTTTAGCGCCGGGCTGCATCTGGACAAGCTGGGCATGCGGGGTTCGAACACCTTCCCGTTGTTTTTCGACAATTGTGAAGTGCCTGCCGAGAATGTGCTGGGGACAATGGGCGAGGGCGTCAAAGTGTTGATGAGTGGCTTGGACTATGAGCGCGCGGTGCTCTCGGGCGGGCCGCTGGGCATCATGGCGGCGTGCATGGATGTGGCCTTGCCTTATCTGCATGAGCGCAAGCAGTTCAATCAGCCCATCGGCGAATTCCAGTTGATGCAGGGCAAGCTGGCCGATATGTACTCTACCTGGCAAGCGACGCGCGCGTATGTGTATGCGGTAGGACGCATGTGCGATAAAACCAGCCATCCGGATCATCCGGCAAGCCGTTCGCCGCAGCAGGCAAGAGCGCTGCGCAAGGAAGCTGCCGGGGCGATTTTGTACGCCGCAGAAAAAGCCACTTGGATGGCTGGCGAGACAATCCAGATTCTGGGCGGCAACGGCTATATCAATGACTATCCAGCAGGTCGTTTGTGGCGCGATGCCAAGCTCTATGAAATTGGCGCAGGCACCTCAGAAATTCGTCGCGCCCTCATAGGCCGCGAGCTGTTTAATGAAACGCGGTGAGCTAAAAAAGATGCTTTCAGACGCTGATGTAGCAAATAATTCTGCCATTGAATTCTGGTTTGATTTTTCGTCGCCCTATTCTTATTTGGCGGCAGAAAAAATAGATGCACTGGCGGCCAGCTATCAGCGCATTGTGCATTGGCGTCCGGTTTTACTGGGCGCAATATTTCAGGTAACCAACGCCGTGCCGCTAGTGCAACTGCCGCTCAAGGGCGACTATAGCGTGCGTGATTTTGCGCGGTCTGCAAGGTATCTGCATCTGCCCTTCACGATGCCATCCAGGTTTCCTCTGCCGACACAGCAGGCTGCCCGCGCGTATTACTGGCTGTGCGACCATGACGTGGCCAAGGCGCACGACTTTGCCCGGGCAATATTTCGTGCACTGTTTGTGCATGACCGGGATATTTCCGATTTGGCGGTGGTGTGTGATGTGGCTGCCAGTATGGGCTTGGACGCTGATGCTTTATCGCTTGCTGTGGCCCAGCCTGAAGTCAAGGCGCGCCTGAAAAGCGAAACCGATGCTGCGATTCTTAAGGGCATGTTTGGGGCGCCTTTTTTCATGGTGAATGATGAGCCATTCTGGGGCGTCGATCGCTTGCCGCAACTTGAGCAGTGGCTTGCCACAGGAGGTTTTTAGTGTCTGTTATTCAATCCGCCGTACATACCCGGAGTGACGAATTCAAGGTCAATGCCGCCGCCATGCGTGCTTTGACCGCTGACTTGCACGAAAAGTCGGCGCTGGTGATACGGGGCGGTTCTGAACAAGCCCGCGCCAAGCATCTTGCGCGCGGCAAGTTATTGCCACGAGAGCGCATTGACGCGCTGCTCGACCCAGGTTCAGCTTTTCTTGAACTTTCTACCCTCGCGGCGTATGGCATGTACGGTGAAAGCGGGAATGCAGACTCCAACAGCGTGCCCTCCGCTGGCGTGATCACCGGCATTGGCCGTGTGCGCGGCGTGGAGTGCATGATTGTGGCCAATGATGCCACCGTCAAAGGCGGAACCTACTATCCGCTGACAGTGAAAAAGCATTTGCGGGCGCAAGAAATTGCCCAGCAAAATCGTCTGCCTTGCATTTATCTGGTCGATTCAGGCGGTGCTTTTTTGCCTGCTCAAGATGATGTGTTTCCGGATCGCGATCACTTCGGCCGCATTTTTTACAATCAGGCGAACTTGAGTGCAAAAGGTATTCCACAGA
>JAYTIQ010000188.1:0-3389 GCA_043731705.1 Rugosibacter sp. | reverse complement strand
CACCGTGCGTGGATGCACGACCACCACCTGCGGCACGAAGCTCATCATTTCTTCCACCTGCTCGCGGCGATTCTCGTCGATGTCAGCAATCAGATGGGTAGGCGCCAGGGCACGCACAGCATCAATGTTGACGTCTTTGGTGCCGCCGACTTTCTGCACGCTGCGTAGTTGCTCTTTAGGATGCACACAAAATCCGGTGCGGCCGACTAGCGCATCAGCCAGGCCTAAATCGCAAATCAATTCGGTCAAGCTGGGTACCAGGCTGACGATGCGTGGCGTGCCGTTAAACGGGATATGTTCGCGGCCCAGCGCATCGACCAGAGCCATGGTTTACAAATCCAGACCACGCGGTTTTCTGCCCGCACGAGAGAAAATCGCATCGAACAGCGGGTTAGGCAACCACCGCAAAAGCTTGGCCACCAAACCCATCTGCCAGGGAATCACCACATAGCTTGTGCCGCATGCAATGGCGCGCGCGAAACGGCGAGCAGCGACATCGGCAGGGAGCAAAAATGGCATGGGGTAGGGATTTTTTGCCGTCATCGGCGTGGCTATATAACCAGGCAACAGCGTGACAACCTGAATGCCGCTGCCGCGCAACTCAACCCGCAAGGCTTCAAGATAGGCTATGACAGCAGCTTTGGAAGCAGAGTAGGCACCCGCCCCGGGCAGGCCACGTATGCCAGCTACCGAGGCAATGCCGACCAGGGTGCCGCTACCACGCGCTTGCATGGCCTGGATAAACGGGGCGAAGGTATGCACCATGCCGAACACGTTGGTTTCAAATACGCGACGAAAAACGGGCAGGTCTTCCAACTCGCTGGTGAGCGTGCCCACGGAAATACCCGCATTGGCGATCACGATATCCGGGCAACCAAACCGCGCGATGAAATCTGTCGCCGCCGCCTGTAATGCAGGCGCATCGGTCACATCCAGCGGGTAAATTGCATGCTTGCCGGGCAACACAGTGGGCAACTCAGCCACCAGATCAGAAAGTCGGCGCTGGTGACGCGCCGCCAACCCGAGTATGGCGCCGGTAGCCGCGTAGTGATGCGCCAAAGCCGCACCAATACCACTGGATGCACCGGTGAGAAAAATGCGCATGGCGCTGAGCTGAATAAATGATAAATCGAAATCCGCTTAGCGGGCAATTTGCGCAAATAACGTCACTGCACAGCAGGTTGCTTGACGACGGTGGTTTGGATACCGCCCTGAACCAAAGCTGTCCGCGCGCGATTCATTTCTGCCAGGCTACGGAAAGGGCCAACACGCACCCGCTGCATCACGCCTTTATTCGCAATTGTGATTTCTTGCACGCTGGTGTCATACCCTTGCAAAGCAAGTTTGGCTTTCAGGTTGTCCACGTCTTCCGTGTTTTTAAAGGCGCCCACTTGCAGAAAAAAAACATCTGCAGGTTTTGCTTCACCGGAGGCTTCCGGCGGGGCTTCACCGGCAGCATTGTCTGGTGGCGTATTTGCCTGTGAAGGTGCGGCATTGGTTGTGGGCTTGCCTTCAAGAATGTCGTAAAACTCAAGCTTCTGTTTTTCACGCGGCTTATCACCCGGCTTGCCCGGCAAAGGAAGCGTTGAGGGTGGCGCGCCACTCTCTGCTGTTGGCGCAGAAGTTTCCTGAGTTCGAAATGGCAGGGGCATGCGGTTAAACAGCCAGACCAGAATAAACGCCACCACCAAACCAATAACCAAGCCGATAAAGACGCCTGTTAGCGTGCTCCCGCCACTTTTTTTAGCCGGGGTATTGCGGATAGTGTTGGTATCGTTTTTCATAAGTTACATACTTTCAGGTTGCGAAACACCCAGGAGCGACAGGCCATTTTGCAGCACTTGTCGTGTGGCCAGCGCCAGCGCGAGCCGTGCGTTGCGCGTGAGCTCATCATCAACGAGTACGCGTTCGGCGTTATACCAGCTGTGGAAATCAGCTGCCAGGTCTTTGAGATAAAACGCCAGAGAATGTGGCGCGTAATCGCGTGCGGCACTTTGGATCAGCTCCGGAAACTCGGCCAGGCGCTGACATAGGGCAATTTCACGTTCATGGGTCAGCGGGCTTAAATCAGCGCTTGCCAGCCGTGCCACATCACCTGTCCATTGGGCTAAAACCGAGCAAATACGGGCATGCGCATATTGCACGTAATACACCGGGTTGTCGTTGCTCTGGCTTTTGGCCAGATCCAGATCAAAATCTAGCGCCTGATCGCACTTGCGCAGCATATAAAAAAAGCGGCAGGCGTCATTACCGACTTCACTGCGTAGCTGACGCAACGTGACATATTCGCCAGAACGGGTGGACATGGAAGCCTTTTCGCCATTGCGAAACAAGCTCACGAACTGCACCAGGGCAACATCCAGTCGGCTGGCATCCGCACCCGTTGCTGTCAGCGCGCCTTTAACCCGCGCGATATAGCCATGGTGATCTGCACCCCAGACATCTATCAGCTTGTCAAAACCGCGCGCAAACTTGTTCAGGTGATAGGCAATATCAGAAGCAAAATAGGTGTAAATACCATTGTCACGGCGCACAACGCGATCTTTCTCGTCGCCAAACGCTATCGAGCGAAACCACAACGCGCCGTCCTGCTCATAGGTGTGATTGTTTGCCGCAAGCATGTCGACCACTTGCGCTACCTCGCCGGAATCATAAAGGCTGCGCTCAGAAAACCAGACATCAAAATGCACGCCAAATTCTTCCAGATCCGCACGGCAATCGGTAAGCTGCTCATTGAGCACATGCTGGTGAATCGCATGCCACCCCTCGCCCAACAACTGCTTGCCGGCCACGATGAAAGCATCCAGCCGCTCATCCAGATCATTCGTTTCCGGCACAGCCGCCATAACAGATGCGGCGGGGCGAACATGTTGATCAGCCTGCGCCGCCTTGATCTGTTCGGCCATCTCGAACACATAGTCACCCTGATATGCATTCGGCGGAAACGGGAGGGATTCGCCATAAATCGCCAGATAGCGCAGCCAGGTGGACACCGCCAGAATATCCATCTGCCGCCCTGCGTCATTCACATAATATTCACGGCTCACTTCATAGCCGGCAAATGCCAGCAACGACGAAAGGCTGGCGCCATACGCCGCCCCGCGACCATGCCCGACGTGCAAAGGCCCGGTGGGATTAGCCGAAACGAATTCAACTTGCAACCGACGGCCACTGGCGGGCGTACTGCCAAAATTCGCTCCTTGTGCAAAAATCGTTGGCACAACCGCCGTGCGTGCACTCGACGTGAGCATGAAATTAATAAACCCCGCTCCGGCAATGTCGGCTTTTTCCACAAACGGGGATGCAGGCAAAGCCTGCACTAACCGTTCAGCCACCTGGCGCGGATTCGTTTTCAAGCTGCGCGCCAATTGCAGCGCCAGACTACTGGC
>JAYTIQ010000187.1:0-5318 GCA_043731705.1 Rugosibacter sp. | reverse complement strand
ACAATATCTTTATCGCGGCGGCCACGAAAAAGCATGAACTTGCTACGCACTAAAAACTCATTTGGTATATCGGTAGCCTCTACTTCGATATTGCTGATGATACGCAAGTGTCGTGTCGCCGGGTCGTTAAGCCAGACCAGCCCCGTGGCTTCACGCGCTGCGCGTTGCTTCAAGCCCGGAAAGCCATCATCAATAATGAATAGTGGCTTTAACGTTGTAGATCCTTGACGTGTGCGACGATAGGTGCTGATCGCTACGGGTATTTGATAACGAATATCTTCAGTTAACAGGGCTAACCATTCTGGATAACGCTCTTCATCCAGCACACGTGCTTCCAGCAATAGAAACTTGCCAATGGCGTATTCCTGTTCAAAGCTGACGGGTGCTGCTGGCGCAAGTTTGAGTTCTGCATTAGCCATGACGAACCTCGCGTAATATCGGTGTAATAGGTGCAGTGGGCTCTGTTTGTCCGATGATTGCATGGGCGTTTTCCGCTTCCATCGTGCGTCGCCACTGATCGTAAAAACCGCGTTGACAGGCTTCGTTAACTAATCCAGGCGACGCTTCACCGGGGCCATCCCAGGGTGCTTTGCGGCCCATGCCCATGCCGAGAAAGCCTTTCAATTGGCGTGTGGCATAGCCGGCAGCAGAATGCGTAATGGCTTCAACGAAATCACCGTCGTCACCTTCGAGCAATCCGGCGGGACCAAAAGTCTGCCGCACGTGATCGTGAATGACTTCCTTGGTCGCGTCAGGCATATCGCGTTCGCACATGGCGTACGTCCATACCTCAAACTTGCCAGGACCTTTGGGGTGGATGATGCGGATAAAGTTAAGCCCTTGAATAATCTGCACGTTGGGGAACACGCCAATATGCGTTTCTGAGCCGTAAAGCTGACGGCCGCGTAGCTCACCCAGCTTTTCAATGACATTGGGTCGATTTTTGGCGAGATGAGCCAGCACTGGCTCGGGATGATCGTACAGTGCATAGCCCGATTGGCCATCCAGCGTGGTCAGAACGGTGTGATTTTTCGTGACGATTTCTATCGCGCCGGTGTGATCGACCCCCATATTGTTTGCGCTGATGCCCAGTATTTGATCCGAGCGCCCATTGCCTAGCGCGCCGACGACGCTCATGGCCCCAGCGTGAGCCCACGCGACGTGGTAACCATCGCCAATCGCGTTTTCTACGGGTAATTTCCAGTTGCCAGGAACTTCTGTCTTATACGGAGCACCGACAACTTCAAGCCCCCCTTGAGCACTATCAGTCACTACGTCGATATACCAGGCGATATCACCTAGATATTCGACAAGGCTCGGGGCAGACTCGGAAAAACAACCAAACAAGAGTCCTTTGTAACTTTCCACGCGTGCCACGGGAACCAGGCCAAAGCGGCTACGGTCGAGGTTATCGTAAATGTCTTTTTCCAGTGGAACGCCAGCGAGCTCGCCTTCTGTGTTGTAAGACCAGCCATGATAAGAGCAGGTAAATGAACGTGTATTGCCACCTTCTGCCTGGCAGACTTTATTGCCGCGATGGGTGCAGGCATTCAGAAAAGCGCGGATCACCTTATCTTTGCCGCGAACCACAATGACGTCGTCTTCACCCATGTAAGTGCGGATGAAGTCGCCATGCTGTGGCAGCTGACTTTCGTGACCAAGGAACAGCCAGCAGCGATTGAAAATCTGCTTCAGTTCTTCCTCATAAATCGCTGGGTCCCAAAAAATGCTGCGTTTTTGCAGTGCCTGCTCGGAATCTACCAACTCCTGATAATTAAAATTTTTCATTATTTTCCTCCTCCAGTCATTCGGTCATGCGGTGATTAATTTAGCTGTGCCTGTCCGGCCGCCATATCCGCTACGACTGTTTCAGCCTTGTTCCATGCGGGCCGGGCACCCAAACGTTTGATCCAGGCAAGCAGGTGAGTGTAAGGCTTTAAATCCAGTCCCAGATTAAAGCTGATTGGCGCAATACAACCCAGCGCGATATCAGCAATAGAGAAGCTGCCACAAACATACTCCTTGCCTGCTAACTGCGCATCGAGAATGCCAAGGTTGCCCAGATAGGCCGCTTTGGCCGCAGCAATGACATCGTTGTCGGGCGTGGGCGCCATCATCGCAAAAAACAGATTGAGCAGGCTGGGGTTGAGCGTTGTACCTTCCCAGGTAAGCCATTGCTGAACGAGGGCGCGTTGCTTGGCATCTGTCGGCATCAGGGTTGTATTGGCGCGGCTATCGGCGAGATAACGCAGGATTGCGCCAGACTCCCAAAGAATGAAACCATCGTCATTGATCGTGGGCACTACGCCATTGGGGTTAATCTTGCGATAAGGGGCCTCGGCCGAACGGCAGTCTTGCAGCCGCGATAGCAATTTGACGCCATATTTTTCGCCGATTTCTTCCAGAGCGATAAGCACCTTGCTTGAATTGCGCGAGCCACCATAGGGGTCGCCCTCGCGTTGGATGTGATAAAGCTCAATCATTGGTTGAATTTCCTGTAAAAGTTTGAATGTCTTGAATGCATTTAAATGGCCGTCAAGCCGCCATCAACGCAGAAGTTTTGCCCGGTGACATAGCTCGCCTCGCCTGAGGCTAAATACAGAGCACAGTAAGCAATATCCATAGGTTGCCCAACGCGTTTGACGAGCTGCAAATCCATGATGTCCGACACCATTTTCTTGAGCATTTCCTTATCGGGAAACACGGCAAATGCCGGTGTCTCAATAAGCCCCGGCGAGATGCTGTTAACGCGAATATGATCCGGTGCAAACTCTGCTGCCCAAGTACGGCTCATGGCAATGACGCCACCTTTGGTCATGCTGTGGGCAAATTGATGGATATGGCCACCGAAATTCGAGCCAATCACGCCAGCAGCTGAGGCGGTGTTGATGATCGATCCACCCCCCCGGCGCTTGAGCACCGGATGTGCGTATTTGGTCGCGTAATAAACCAGATCCAGTTCGTTACGAATCAGCCAGTGCCAGTCCTCGGTCGTGAACTGGTCAATTTTTCCATAACGCACGGCAGAGGCGTTGTTGTAAAGGATATCGAAATCGCCATAAGTGTCGACGGCAAAATCAATCCAGCTACGCACTTCGGCTTCGTCACCTAAATCAACCACGCGGCTGACCATTTTACCACCTGCCTTGGTGACAAGGCGCACGGTTTCTTCGCTATCGCCTGCCTTGACGTCGCAACCCACCACGCAAGCGCCTTCAGCAGCAAACAACTCTGCTGCTGCCCGTCCTTGGCCACCCGCTGTGCCGGTGATTAGCGCTACTTTGCCTGCTAAACGTCCACTCATTGTTGTCCTCTATCCGGAAAGTTGGTTTTAGGAATCATGCGCAGGATATCGATACCGGTATCGAGCGTAATGTGATGCCATTTGTTAATTGCATTATCGACTTCACACATCGCGAGTGAAGCCCAAGCCAATTGGTGGGCTTCTTGGGGGATGGCGTCCAGCGGAAACTGGTTCAAGTACTCAATGAACTCAGGCAGGCGCGGCAGCATGGCATCATAAAAGGAGCGAACTTCTTCCATGCTTGATGATAGACGTTTGGAAAGGCGCTTTTCCGTTGTGGGTAAACCCCATGCGGCGAAATGATTTTCCAGGCCGGAAGTTTCCGGACGAGGTGTTGTAATACTCATGGTTTCTCCTTCGCCTGGCTTTGCTCTATCGCGCTTAATAAGCGGTTGTAATAAGCGCGCAAGGGCACTTCTTGTTTATTCAGGTTGACATGGGTAATGGCACCGCACTTGAAATTCGCGTGGATGCCCTCGGCGGTATATAAATCCTCAGAAAGCACATCGCGGATTTGAATGACACCTTGTTCCATATTGAAAACATGGCCAAAGGTTGTGGGTTTTTCCGTGTGATAAAAGTCCACTTCCCAAATGCATTCGTCTGCTGATATAGGCAGCGTGCGCTGGATCAGAATCTGCCCTTTTTGCACAAATAGCACGATATTCGGGAACACCAGGTAGTTGTCAAAAATCCACAGCGGGTGATCCTCCTTGAGGACCCCTTCACCCCCTTCAGCGGCAAACTCACGTTCTGGCTTGGTGTAGATTGATGTGGCACCATATTTTGCCGAGAGCAAGTTCATCGGCGTTTGCATGCCACGGCTGGTATCTTCTGGCCGATAGGCAGCGACACCGCAAGGTACGCCAACGCTCTCGGGAAAGTAATAAGCCGCTGTACTGGATCCTGGAATCGCGCCTGCAATTGTTTTGCGATGGGTCATGTCAACGTGGTAACCCTCGATCTGCGCATCGACGATGAGCTTCCAGTTGGCATTAAATTTTGCTCGCCAGCCAAAGCTCCATGACCAATCCTTATTACCTAAATAACGATCGAACTTGTCATCGAGAGGCTTTAGGTACTCGCGTAAAGTCCACTCAGGTTTTTCAGCCAGATTAATGAAAATAAAGCCACCCCAAACATCCAGGTGGATCGGTTTTAAATGTTCTTGTTTCGGGTCGAGATCCGCAAATAAGCCAGCGTCGGGCACATTGATTAAATCGCCCTCCAGATTAAAGCTCCACCCGTGAAAGTTGCACACTAGCGCACGCACGTTGCCTGTGGCCGCATTAACGAGACGTGAGCCACGGTGAGTGCAGGCGTTATAAAAAGCGCGGAGCTTTTGGTCCTTGCCGCGCATGATGACAACAGAAACGCCCAAGGTATCGACCATGAAGTTCTGGTAATCACCCGGTGCTTTGACATCCGATTCGCGACCAACAAGTAGCCAGCTTTTACGAAAAATATGCTCTTTTTCAAGCTCGAAAAACTCTTTTGAAACGTATTGATTTACCGGCAGTTTGCCAGTGCCTAACGCGTGACTGCCAATTTCCGGCAGCGCCAAATTTTCGGCCTTACCCATGGTTTTTCTCCTCGTGTTTGTTATTCGTTAATGACTTGTTGTGCGACGCCAGAGGCGGCATGCCAAAAGTACGCCCAAGGGAACAGCAATTTAAATGCCATGATGCATCGGGATGCCGAAACCATCAATCGGCTTCAGATGTCATTGATCTCGCGGTTTTCTTTGAATTGTGCTGTAAGCGCATATATTGGGTAAGGGTGTACAATTTTGTAATATCTTTAAATATTTATACATAAATGAACATTTGCGGTGATTATTCATGATGAAAGTTTTTGATACTGGCGCGCTCCAGTCTTATTTTCAGCACGGTCCGGGTGGCGGCCAGATCCGCCTCGACGGACAGCGCATGATACTTTTTTATGCCTCCGCGTTTACCGAGTACCGACGCGGCTTGATTGACTTGTGTGGCTCCAAGGCTGCACGTTCGTTGAT
>JAYTIQ010000186.1:0-30451 GCA_043731705.1 Rugosibacter sp. | reverse complement strand
AGCCGTCCATTGCCGGCAAGTTGGCTAACCTCTTTAGGATCGCGCGGCGTGCGAGGAATATCTGGCAAGCGTTCAGGCAGCTTGAGTTGAGATACCTCATCATCCGACAAGCCTGTTAGCCGTACAAGGGCTTCGCGAGTTGCTGTCATTTTTTGCTGCGCGCTGGCTTGCTGGGTCACTGCATCCATAAAAAATGTCTGCTGGTTCGCCCACGCCAGCTTGTTGAAGTTTCCCGCACGCTGCATGCGCAGCGCCAATTCAGCGCTGGCTTGGGCACTGTCAACCACCTGCTTGACGTAGATCATCCTTTGCTGCGCCGCCACCCATGCTGTACGCACTTGCGTAACACGTTGAATGACTTCTGCGGTTAACCGTAACTGTGTTGTATCGATTTGCTGCTGTGCTATTTGCTGACGTTTAGGCAGCGTCAGCAAATCCAGCAAACCAAACGAGAGCGCACGTTCAATATCCAGCTCGCCAGCAAAGCGCAATCGTGTTAATGAAAACAACGGGTTAGTTATCCGAGCGGATTGCACTGTGCGCTCTGCCTTGATCCAGCTTTCGGCCAATAAGGACTGTAAAGCCGGGCTATGCACCAACGTCAAATGCACTGCATTTTTTTGACTCAGCGGCTATTGGAGTAATTCCGCCGTCAACTGCTACGCTGCCAAACGGTCTTCCGGTGTGGTCACCAGCCGTAAATGGCCTGCGGTAAATTCGGCTGCCGCATGATTGGTTTTATAGCAACCGTCTGATCAAACGGAACTTGTGCACAGCCAGATAGCACAAGCACCCTGAGCAAGGGCAGCATAGAAAAACGCCATCGCTTAAAGCAAGAGTCAACAAACATAAAGCCTCCGTAGTTTTGAGTGCACCTGAGTGCATCGCCAGCGCAATTCAGCTTCGCTAGCCAGAAATCAAACACATCGTAGTGAGTTTAATAACCTCACAATACGTTGTCGTTAAGTGCGAATGCCTAGCGGTGGCCGCTCCGGCAAATCCACAATCGCTGAGGAATGCAGCAGCGATAAGGCGACAAAATCAATATGCCGCACCAGTGCCGGATTGAAAGGTGCCGTGTCTGCTATGAATGAAATGCCCGCAGTGCAGAAGGCGCAAGCCGCACATGAAGCACAAGCGGCTTTGTGCTGATGGGGTTCAGTATGTGATGCATTTGAAGCATGATTTTCATATTGCACTGCATGCGCTCATGTGGCTGATGAGCCTTTGAGTGCCCATCCATGGGGTTGCCTATGAGACGAGCCATAGCTGCACCCGCAGAAGGCGGTGCGCACGCACACCTGATCACTGCTGCAAACGCTTGCAAGGGAAGCGTCACCAGCAGCAGGCCAAGAACCAGTAGACGGCTAAATGAAATCATCATGGGAAGTAGTCTGATGGAGATTCCTGTTTCATGTCAAGCCTGCGCCGACCTATCGACAGGCAGAAAAATTAGGTCATTCAGTGGCGGCGGTGCTTGGCATCGATTGCCAATAACGTTGCCGCATAGCCCGCGCATGCTCGATGCGTACGCCTGTTGCCCCAAGATGCACGCTAACCGCACCAGCCACATCCGTGCGCTGCAGATGCGCGCCGCTCTGCTCATAGCGTGCCACCACATCGGGCTTGGGATGCCCGAATCGGTTGCGGTAGCCGACTGGGAAAATCGCCTCTTTGGCACCGACGGCGGCAATAAAAGCATTCGTCGATGAGGTGCGGCTGCCATGATGGGGCACGATCAGCACCTCGGCCGCAAGTTCAGATGCCTCATTTCTCTTCGCCTGCCGTACCACCAGCGCCGACTCTTGCGCGGCCTCAATATCGGAGGTAATCAGCAAACGCCGCCCCTGTGCGTTGATCGCCAGCACACAAGCTATCGCGTTGCTTTTCATTGCCTCGGTTGCCGCTGTGGAAACTGCCGGGTGCAGAATCAAGAAGTGCACGCCATCCCAGTCCCAAGCATCCCCTGCACGACAAGGGTTGCTGACCAACTTGTGATTCGGCAGTGATTGATTCCACAACGGATGCGCAGCAGGCAACGACGCCCGCAACTGCTTTACGGGAACATTTTCCAGCACCGACCCCGCGCCACCCGCATGATCATTATCGGCATGGCTGACAATCAGTTCATCCAGCCGCCGTACGCCCATCGCTCGTAAATACGGCACGATGATACGGTTGCCACTATCGGCTTCGGCCGAAAACTTCGGGCCGGTATCAAACAGCAAATCATGCGTCGCGGTTTGCACATGAATCGCCAGCCCTTGTCCAACATCCAGCACCACGACTTCGGCCTCACCTGGCAACGGCCGTGGTGGCGTGATGGTCAACAGCGGCAAAAAAGCCAGCAAACCCAGCCAGCGTGCCGGAAAGCCACGCGGCAACAGCAGCCAGACACCACCACCCAACGCTAGTAATACGGACCACGGCAGTGGCGCAGCTTGTTGCCAAGTCGCCAACGGCAGCGCGGCCAGCCATGCGATAAAGTTCATCAATCCAGCCGTAATGAAATTTGCCAGCCACAACAGCGGATCGAGAAACGGCAGCACACCTGCCAACGCCAACGGCGTGATGACAAAACTCACCAGCGGAATCGCTACGGCATTGGCCAAGGGCGAAACCAGCGAAAACTGCTGAAACAGGGCGAGCAATGCTGGCAGCATGCCCAGCGTTACCGCCCATTGCGCGCGGCCCCATTCAGCCAGCCAATGCGCTGCACCCAACCGTCCACTGGCAATATAAAACAGCAAAGCTACCGCGCCGAACGACAACCAGAAACCCGCCGCCAGTACCGCCCAGGGATCAAGAATCAACACGACCAGCAAGGCCAGCGCCAAAATGCGCGAAGCCGCCATTTCGCGGTTGAGCAAACGCGCCAGCGCCACCACGCCCAGCATGTAAAGTGTGCGCTGTGCAGGCACAGCAAATCCGGCCAGTAAACTGTAGGCCAAAGCCGCAACAAAGCCCCCCAGCGCCGCCGCTTTTTGCGCGGGTAAATGCAAAGGCAAGACAGTCGACCGCCGCCACAGCCAGCCGACCAAAAAATAAAACAGCCCGGCAAACATCGTCACATGCAAACCGGAAATGCTCATCAGATGGGTGACACCTGTTTTAGCGAACTGCTGCCAGAGCGTCGGTGCAATTGACTGCTGATCGCCAATCGCCAGTGCAATGAGAATGCCCGCCGTATTTGTTCCATTCGGCGCACTGGGCAGTGCGGTTTGCAAGCGTTCGCGTATGCGTTCACGCAACATCTCGACGACATAACCCGGTCGCCAGACGGCCGCATCCAGCCGCGTTGCGCTCATTTGGTATAGCGGGCGCACATAGCCGGTGGCACGTATGCCGCGCTCGAACAACCACCCCTCGTAATCAAATCCCTGCGGGTTCACGTTGCCATGCGGTCGCTTCAAGCGCACAGTAAAGCGCCAGCGCTCACCCGCATGCAGTGGCAACTCGTGAATCTCCTCTGTCTCATCGTCCGCCCGTCCACGATACCAAGCTAGCGAAATATGCGATGGCACACTCGCACCGGCCTGCTCCACATCAAACTCAAAGCGTACGCCGCGCTCGATTTGCTGAGGTAAAGCCCTGACCACGCCAACAACTTGAATATCCTGTCCCTCATTCGCCGCAGGTAATTCCTCAGCCAGACGCCAGTAGCCGAATGCCGATGCCCAAAGGAAGCCCAGCGTAAAGCCTGCGATCAGCAGCGCCGTCGTCATCAAAAACCCACGCGCCAGCCGCCGTGTCATCAGCGCCGACTTTTTGAACAAGACCATTATAAATAGCGCCAGCAACGCCGCGCCGCCGCCTGTTGCCAACCAAGGCCAGGCGACCAGCTCCGCCTGCTGCTGCACGAGCCAGACGCCAACAGCAAAAGCCAACACAAACACGCGCATTAAAAAACCCGCCGCAGGTCAACGCAATTCTGCATAATCATAAGCATCCACAATTCAGGCATTCGCAATCCATGAGCTACGTTATCACTCCCGCACCACATTCCACCGTTTTAGTTGCCAATTCAGTTGCGAACAGCAGCGACCGTGACGAACAATTCCCCATCCATCGCATCTACTGCGTGGGCCGCAACTATGCCGCGCATGCGCGCGAAATGGGTGGCAACCCTGAGCGCGAGCCCCCCTTCTTTTTTTGCAAACCGGCGGATGCGATTGTTCCCGTTGCCGCAGGTGAAACCATCGCGCTCGCCTACCCGCCTGAAACCACCAGTTATCACCATGAGATCGAACTCGTCGTGGCCATTGGCACGGCTGGCAAAAACATCCCTGAAAAACGTGCCCATGACCACATCTGGGGCTATGCCGTTGGTCTGGACATGACGCGTCGCGATTTGCAAACCGCCTTGCGCGAAAAAGGCCAGCCGTGGGAACTGGCCAAAGCATTCGATCAGTCTGCGCCCATTGGCCCGCTGTATCCGGTTAGTCGCATTGGTCACCTGCAGGCAGGCAGTATCTGGCTCAAGGTAAATGGCGAACTGCGCCAGACGGGGCGCATCGAACACATGATCTGGTCAATCACCGAGACCATCAGTCATTTATCACGCTATTTTGAGCTTAAACCGGGCGATTTGATTTTCACCGGCACACCCGCTGGCGTCAGCCCCGTTGTGGCAGGTGATGTACTGCAGGGCGGAATTGACGGCCTGGGTGATATCACAGTGCAGTGCGTTGCGGCATAGATACAAACTATGCGCCGCTCACTGAAACGCTTCCTGCCCAACCCTGACGTTGTTCGCAGCAACCGCTGGTTTGCGCCGTTTGCCAACACGCTGCTGCACCCGCGCCTGTGGCATTTGAATCGCCGCTCCGCCGCCGGAGCGGTTGCCGCTGGACTCTTCTGCGGCCTGATTCCAGGACCATTTCAAATGCTCGGTGCTGCCATCTGCGCCGTGATTTTTCGCGTCAACCTGCCGCTGGCGCTGTTATGCACGCTGTATACCAATCCCTTTACCATTATTCCGCTCTACCTCTTGGCCTTTGAAATCGGCCAGGCCGTGCTGGGTGGCTCGGCAACATTTGCGGTGCCACCTGCGATGAATGGCAACCTGCTCGGCTGGATTCCGGCATTGACTCACTGGGTCATCGGCTTAGGCAAACCACTGGCACTTGGCCTTGTAATACTCGCTACACTGCTCGCCGCGCTTGGCTATCTGATCATGCGTATCGGCTGGCGCTACTGGCTAATACGCGCGATACACCGGCGGACAATCGCGAGGAGAAATATCTCATGACGCATGATGAGGCTCATTGCACTCTGTGTGCAACCGCACAAAATAAATAGCACTATTAATGCATAATTGAATCCCGTGATACCGAAAACTTCACGAAGACTTGATCTACATCCTGCTTTTCACACTTCATTCCATTCATTCCCACAACAGGAGATTCATCATGAATAAAATAATCAAAAAGCTTTTCGTGCCACTGCTGACGATAATATTTATGACAGGTGCTGGTGTAACTCTGAGTGCTTGCAATACGATTGAAGGCGCAGGCCAGGACATTCAGGCAGGTGGGAAAGCAATTAAAGACGAGGCAAACGAACACAAGAATTGATTGCAATGCATAGCATCGGGTAAGTAGCTCATCCCCGATCATGCTTCTGGCATTAAATGCACTAGCTAATCCAGCAATCGTGGCTGACCAGTCATGATTGGCAATTTTTTCCACCCTACGGCTAATTTTTTCTGAGGTGGTTTCCGCTATTCGTCTTTCTTATAAAACAACAGAGGAAAAAAATGAACTTAATCATCAACCTGATCGTATATCTTGTCGTCTTCGGACTCATCTGGTGGCTCATCAGCCTACTGCCCCTACCGGCGCCGGTTGCGCAGATCGTCCGTGTTCTTTTCATCGTCTTGCTGATATTGATCGTTCTATCGGTATTCGGTATTCTTCCTGGCGGCTATCTACCCCCGATTCGCCTGTAACCAGTTGGCTTGCTGATGCAAGGAGCCAAAATCCTTGTCAGCGCGCAGAGGCTCGGGCAGTTTTCCTAAAAGCATCTACCCTTGCGGGAAACGACCGACGGAGATAGAACAAACTACCGCTT
Organism: Rugosibacter sp.; assembly: GCA_043731705.1. Taxonomy (GTDB): domain Bacteria; phylum Pseudomonadota; class Gammaproteobacteria; order Burkholderiales; family Rhodocyclaceae; genus Rugosibacter. Next base: position 24,379 of record JAYTIQ010000186.1, on the reverse strand, counting down.
TTGTCCGATGTCAGCCATTTCTATCACTCCACCAGCCGTCCATCGTTAAGATGCAGCACCCGCGACGCGCGCGCGGCGAGGCTGGCATCGTGCGTCACCATGATCAACGCAGTGCCATGCTCGCGGCAGAGTTCCAGTAGCAGATCGAATACGGCATCGGCTGACGCACGATCGAGATTGCCTGTGGGCTCATCAACGAGCAGGCATGCGGGCTGTGTGACGATCGCACGCGCTACGGCAACACGCTGGCGCTCGCCACCGGAAAGCGCACCCGGTTGATGCGTCAGACGGTGACTCAAGCCGACGCGCTGCAATACGGCGGCTGCCTGTGACAGCGCCTCAGTGCGAGCCATGCGCCGGATGAAGAGCGGCATGGCGACATTTTCCAGCGCAGAAAATTCGGCCAGCAGATGATGAAACTGATACACAAAACCCAGCGTTTGGTTGCGCAAGCGGCCACGTTCGGCTTCACTGGCTTTGGCCAGGTCCTTGCCTTGCAGCCACACCGTGCCCGCTGTTGGTTGATCAAGCCCGCCGAGCAAATGCAGCAGCGTGCTCTTGCCCGAACCACTGGCGCCAACAATCGCCACCGTCTCACCAGCGCCGACTTTTAGATCAATACCGGAGAGCACCGGCACATCCACCGCGCCCTGATGAAAGGTCTTGACCAAGCCTGTACAGGAAATAATCTCATTCATAGCGCAAAGCCTCCGCCGGTTGCGTACGCGAAGCGCGCCAGCTGGGGTAAAGCGTGGCCAGAATGGTCAGCACAAACGACACTACGCAGATGGTGCCGACATCCGACCAGTGCATGTCCGAAGGTAGCTCACTGATGTAATACACATCTTTGGCCAAAAATTGCATGCTGAACAGCCGCTCGATAAAGGGCACCACGACATCAATATTGAGTGACACTGCCACGCCGAGCGCCACGCCTGACAATAAGCCGATGACGCCTATCAGCGTGCCTTGCACGATAAAAATGCCCATGATGCTGGGCGGGCTGGCGCCCAATGTGCGCAAAATGGCAATATCGGCACGCTTGTCCTGCACCGCCATCACCAGCGTTGAGACAATGTTGAATGCGGCGACTGCGACGATCAGCAACAAGATCAGAAACATCATGCGTTTTTCAATATCGACGGCGCGGAAAAAATTCGCATGACTACGCGTCCAGTCAGTCACCCCGACATCGGCATCCAGATAGCGCAACAGCTCGCGGCTGATTTTTGGCGCGGCAAACAGATCATCCACCTTGAGCCGCACACCAGAGACGCGGTCATCCATGCGATACATTTTTTGCGCGTCGCTCATTTCAATTAACGCCAAGCCGGAATCAAATTCGAACATGCCAACATCAAAAATGCCCACCACGCGAAACTGCTTTACGCGCGGCAAAATCGCCGCAGGCGTTACCAGCCCTTGTGGTGCGAGCAAAGTCACTTTGTCGCCCAGGTGCACCTGCAGGCCATGCGCAAGCTCTGCGCCCAGCACGATGCCAAATTCTCCGGGCACAAGTTGTGTGAGCTTGCCAGCCTGCATGTGGCGACTGAAATTCGCCACCGTGTCCTCCGCCCTGGGTACGATACCGCGCACCATCACGCCGCGCACCTGACCATCAAAACTCAGCATACCTTGCTGCTGCACGAAAGGTGCGGCAGCCCGCACCTGCGGATGGCGTGCCACGCCTTGTATCACATGGCTCCAGTCGGCCAGCTCGCCGGATTCGCTGCTGACTTGAATGTGCGAGACCACGCCCAGAATTCGCTCACGCAACTCTTTTTGAAACCCGTTCATTACGGATAACACAATGATCAGCGCGGCCACGCCAAGCGCCAGGCCAAGCATGGAAATCAACGCGATAAAGGAAATAAATTGATTGCCACCGCCTTCACGGGGCTGGGCGCGCGTGTAGCGCAAACCGATGAGAAATTCGTATTTCATGGAAATTAAACGGGGAGCACTATCGGTAATTGCGAAGAAGTTCTGCATGTTAACATGTAGAAATGCTTACGCTTATTGTTCCCGGCTTGATTTGGCCGCATCAGGCGCTTCTTGACCTCACTCGCGGCCTGACTCGTGACCTCACTCAACAACAGGCCCTGCCCGCTTTTTCCACCTTGCTGGGCCGTGGCAAACTCACCCGCTTGCCGGCTTGCACTATTCATCAAGCCACCGCACAAGCACTGGGCTTGGTTGCGCCCGGTTCAAGTGCTTCCCGTTTAACGACACCCTTGCCTGCGGCGGCACTGCGCGGCTTGGCGCTTGGCGCGCAAGATTCAAGCAACACCGACGACTGGCTATGCCTGGACCCCATCCACCTGCGTGTCGAGCAAACACGTTTGCGCGTCGATGATCCGCAGCTGCTTGCCTTAAGCACCGCAGAAGCCGAAGCACTCGCCGTCTCGCTAGCGCCGACTTTTGCCGCTTTGGGCACCTTGCATGTCTTATCACCTACCGCATGGAATCTTCGCCTGCATACCAAAGCGCCTGCCCTCACCTTGTTGCCGCCGCTACCGGAGCACATTACCCGCGCAGCGATGCCGCTGCCTAAAAGCGAAGCAACTGCCCCATGGCGACACGCCATCAACGAAGCGAACATGGTGCTGCACACCCATCCGGTCAATCTGGCGCGAGAAGCCGCCGGTCAGCTAACCATCAACACTCTCTGGCCCTGGGGAAACGGCTGCCTGCCAGCATCAACGATGAAAGCTGCAGCCCCCCTTAAAGCCTTCTGGGGTAATGAGCTGATTGCCCAAGGCGCGGCCATGCATCAAGGAATACCGGTGAAAAATTTGCCCTCGCGTTTTGAAAACCTGACGACCCATAACGCGCTGATGCTGCTTGACCTGCTCGAACTGCCCGCCCGTAGCGGCGATACCGACGCCTGGCGAGCCGCGCTTTTACAGCTGGAAACTGATTGGCTTACACCCCTGCTGGCGCTGCTCAAACGTCGCCAGATCAAACACCTCCGCTTAATTGCCCCAGGCGAAGCGGCAAGTTTTGAGCTCAACATCAGCCGTCATCGCGTCTGGCAATTCTGGCGCTCCGCTGCGCCCCTCACCTTACTTGCCGCACCTTGAATTTAAACCACCCATGACACCGACAACCCAAACCAACCAGACCATCCGCATCGCCCAGCGAGACATCCCGCCGCGCGCCACGTGGGTGTTGCAAGAAGCGGGCGTGCATCCCTTGCTGGCGCGCCTGTACGCCGCGCGCGGGGTACGTGCCGGTGATGAACTCGACACCCGCAGCGCCGCCCTGCTTGCCCCTGATCAACTCAAAGGCGCGACAGAGGCCGCACGCTTGCTGGCAGACGCCATCGCGGCCAAAAAACGCCTGCTGATTGTGGCCGACTACGACTGCGATGGCGCTACCGCCTGTGCCGTGGGTCTGCGTGCGCTGCGCATGATGGGTGCCACAGTGGATTATCTGGTGCCTGACCGCTTCAAGCTCGGCTATGGGCTATCGCTTGAAGTAGCCAAGCTGGCGGCCGAGCGCCAGCCCGATGTGGTGATCACGGTGGATAACGGAATTGCCAGCATTGAAGGCGTGGCCGAGCTCAAAGCCCGCGGTATCGCTACCCTGATTACCGACCACCATCTGCCAGGGGACGAACTGCCCGCAGCGGACGTCATCGTCAATCCCAACCAGCCCGGCTGCACCTTTCCCAGCAAGGCGCTGGCCGGGGTTGGCGTAATGTTTTATGTGGCTTTGGCGCTACGCGCCGAACTGCGCCAGCGCGGGGCCTTTAGTCAAGGCCCGGAGCCCAACCTGGCCAGCCTGCTGGATCTTGTCGCGCTGGGCACTGTGGCCGACGTGGTGGCTCTGGATCGCAACAATCGCATTCTCGTCACGCAGGGCCTCGCTCGCATGCGCGCGGGCCACATGCAGCCCGGCGTGCGGGCGCTATTCACCATTGCCGGGCGTGAGCCAGCGCGCGCAGCCACATTTGATTTAGGCTTCATGCTCGGGCCGCGGCTCAATGCGGCGGGTCGGTTGGCCGATATGTCATTGGGCATTGAAGCCTTGATTACGGACGATGCCGCCCGCGCGATGAATATCGCGCAGGAGCTTGACGCCATCAACCGCGAGCGGCGCGTGATCGAAACCGACATGAAAGAAGATGCTGAGCTGATTCTCGCCTCTCTCGACCCGGCCGACCACGCGAGTATCACTCTATTCGACCCAGACTGGCATCAAGGCGTCATCGGCATTCTCGCGGGGCGCGTCAAGGAAAAGTTTCACCGCCCGACTTTTGCTTTCGCGCGTGGCATTGAAGGCGAACTCAAAGCCTCAGGCCGCTCGATACCCGGCCTGCATTTGCGTGATGCGTTGGATCTGGTCAGTAAACGCGTGCCCGGCCTGCTGTTACGCTTCGGTGGCCATGCGGCGGCCGCCGGACTCACGCTGGAAGAAGATCGCCTGACAGAATTTGAAGAGGCTTTCGAGACCGTGTGCCAGGAACTGATTTCACCCAGCGACCTCACCCGCACGCTGGAGACCGATGGTCCGCTGGAAAGCGGCTATTTCTCGCTGGAAGCCGTCCGCCTGATGCAACAGGAAGTCTGGGGGCAGGCCTTTCCGGCCCCCTTGTTTAACGATACCTTTGAAGTGATCCACCAAAAACTGCTCAAGGATAAGCACTTGAAGCTGCGCCTGAAAAAAGGTCACACCCAGTTTGAAGCCATTCAGTTTAATTTTTCCGGCAGCGCACCCAATCTTATCCACGCGGCGTTTCGCCTGGACATCAATGAATGGAATGGCAATCAAACGGTGCAACTGCTACTGGAGCATTTCGAGGCGGCATAAGTAGCGACGGGTTGCGATGGAAAAATGACGCACCGCCGTATCATCAGCGCCGACTTTTTGGCTCTGGTCAAGGCTACTTACTGTACGCTACAGCTGACCACCCGTAGCGATGAGCAAATCAGCGAACTCCTGGTCGGGCAAGGGTTTCGCGAGTAAATAACCCTGAAACTCGTCACACCCCTGATAGCGCAGAAAATCAAACTGCGCCTGATTTTCCACGCCTTCTGCCACGACCGTTTTGCGCAGGCTTTGACACATCGAGATAATCGCACGCGCAATCATTGCACCATCATCTTCATGCTCGATTCCCGTCACCAGAGATTTATCAATCTTGATGATATCGAGGGGAAACCGCCGGATATAAGAGAGTGACGAATACCCCGTACCGAAGTCATCCATGACCAAGCTGACACCCAGGCTCTTGAGGCCTTTCAGTATGCCCAGCGTGCGCCCGCTATCGCCAATGAAAATACTTTCGGTAATTTCCAGCTCCACACGTTCAGGCGGCAAGCCAGCCGCGCTGATCAACGCAGCGATATGCCCTACGAGCTTGTCGTCAAGAAACAATCGTGGCGAAAGATTGACCGCCACATTGAGTGGTTGACCCAGCATCTGACTCCATTTGTTCGCAGCAGCAAACGCTTTGCGCAGGATCATGTCGGTCAGTGGCACAATCAGCCCCGTCTCTTCTGCGATGGGAATAAAGCGATCTGGTGCCACCGTGCCAAAATCTGCTGTATGCCAGCGCGCCAGCGCTTCGGCACCGACGATGCGGCGGCGATGATCGACCTTGGGCTGAAAAGCGACCGAGAATCCGTCTTGCTCAAGTGCCACACGCATGGCAGCTTCAAGCTGGAGCCTTTCATCCGAAATGCGGTTCATCTCGTGGGTAAAAAACTGAAAATTGTTGCGTCCACGCGCCTTGGCCGCATACATGGCGATATCGGCATGTTTGAGCAAGGTGGGTGCATCTTCGCCGTCCGTCGGATATAGCGCCACACCGAGGCTCGCGCCGACTTGCCAATCACGTCCCATCAGCATGATCGGCCGACTGACTTCTTGCAGCACCCGCTCAAGCACGGAAATGATGGATGCCACCTGATAATGGTCGTTAAGCACCAGCACAAATTCGTCACCTCCCTGCCGTGCCACGGTATCGACAGTACGCAGACTATTGCGCAAGCGTTGCGCCACTTCAACCAGCAACTCATCGCCCGCCACATGGCCCAGGCTATCGTTGATGAATTTAAAATTGTCCAGATCAATAAACACCAGCGCGAGAAAATAGCCGCGCCGCGCCGCCCTTGAGATAGCTTGCTCGAGACGATCATTGAGCAAATTACGGTTGGGCAGCCCTGTCAGCTGATCAAAATTAGCCTGGTGCTCCAGTTGCTCTTGATAACTCCTGCGCTCAGTAATGTCCTGTACCGTGCCTTCGTAACAAATAAGCTCCCCTTGCAAGTCACGTACACTATGGGCATTTTCCGAAATCCATATTTTTGAACCGTCATGTCGATAAACCTCGGATTCAAAATTAATGACTTCGCCCTGCGTGTCCATCAAATGGCGAAATCTTTCGCGCTGCTCAGGATCAACGTATAGACGACGCTCGATATCTGCAAGATCGGCGATCAGCTTCTCGGGTGACGTGTAGCCATACAAGCGAGCCAGGGACATGTTGGCCGACAAATAATGTCCATCAGGTGTTGTCTGAAAAATGCCTTCGGATGCATTCTCGAATATATGGCGGTAACGCAATTCAGCATGCGCTGCGGCGTCTTGCGCCTGGCGACGTTCGCTGACGTCCTCGATAAAACCTTCCAGTACCTGCTCGCCGCACTCATCCAGCACGGCTATGCCACGTTCGAGTACCCATTTTTCCTGCCCGCTACAAGTGAGAATGCGATATTCCACAGAAAAATTTCGATTCGCCGCAACAGCCGCTGAAATTTCTTCGCGCACGCGTAACCGATCCTCCCCCAAGGTGATCTCCTCCCATGAGACTTGCTGGTTATCAACCAGCGCTGCCGGTGCATAGCCAGTCAAGACAAGACAACCCTGACTGACAAACCGCATGGTCCATTGCTTATCCAGACGACAGCGATAGGCCATCCCGTTAAGATTGGCCATCAAGGTGTCAAGGACGCGGATGGGGTCCAAAGAAAGCATGGTATTCACGTTGGCAAGATACGCAGCAGAAGTTTTTTCAGGTGATTTTTGGGACATGGCAAAAAATAGGAACAGCGATGAGGGAAAAGCAAGTTATATACCATACTATCGTATCCCGCTATGGCACAGTGTTATGCCAGCAGGGAGCAGGTTGGCATCGCTGCATGCACCATAAACACTACTTATGCCCCACGATGAGGCGCCACTCTGCATGAGAGCAATACGCCGCATGCCAGGCTACCAATGCTTTTTTCCTTTCGCCAGAGCACAAAGTACGCTAACCTAGATGCATATGTGTCACTGATAAGCCCTATGACATCTGCACATTTCTTTTCTTCTTTTAGGCGTTTCTCGATCTGCGCTGCGGCGGGCGTATTGATCGCATGCGGTGTTGCCGCCATTGTTCCAGCAGCCTTGGCTAGCCCGGCTGGCTCGAACGCGCCACTGCGTGTGGTCATGGACGACAATTATCCACCCTATGTAATGCGCGATGCCAATGGCGTCGTCGAAGGCTTGCTCATTGATGAGTGGCAATTATGGGGAAAAAAAACTGGAACCAAGGTTGCTATCACCGCAACTGACTGGGCAAAAGCGCAGCAGATCATGCAGGCAGGCGGGGCTGATGTCATCGACACGATATTTCGCACCCCGGCACGCGAGCGACTCTATGATTTCAGCGCGGCATACGCTGACTTGCCGGTAGGCATTTACACACATATCAGCCTCGGTGGCATACACAACCCGGCCAGCCTGAGTAACCTTCAGGTCGGCGTCAAGGCGGGGGATGCGTGCATCGACAAACTAGCTCGCTACGGTATTACCACCCTGAAAGCTTATACCAGCTATCAGGCAGTTGTCGATGCGGCGATGGCCGACCAAATGCGCGTCTTCTGCATGGACGAACCGCCAGCCAACTATCTGCTCTACCGTGCGGGTAGCGCCGAAAATTTTCGCCAGGCATTTACGCTCTATACCGGCCAGTTTCATCGTGCCGGGCACAAAGGGGATGTCGCCACACTGACGCGCATATCACAAGGCTTTGCCGCCATCAGCGCGACCGAGCACAAGTCGCTCCGCGATAAATGGATGGGCAAATCGCTGCCCTATATCGTAGGGCGCACCATGCTTTATGGATTAGCCATTGCCATCGTCGCCATTCTCGCGCTTGCGCTCTTTCTTCTCTTGCTACGGCATCTGGTGCGGGAGCGCACGGCGCAATTAGCCGCTGCTCAAATATCGCTGCAAGCCACGCTGGATGCCTTGCCCGACCTGATGATCGAGTTCGATGCTGAAGGCCGCGCCCACGACTACCGCGGATCGCGCACGCATGGACCCGCTATCCTGCCCAAGGACTTTATCGGCAAAACCGTCACCGAATCCCTGTCTGCCGAAGCCGCCCGTACTGTGATGGAAGCCATCGAGGAAGCCAGCATCTCCGGTCATTCAACCATCAAGGAATACCCCTTGAGCCTGCCCCAGGGCGAAGTCTGGCGTTCGCTTTCGATGTCCCAAAAAAATATCATGGGTAAAGCACCGCGTTTCATTGCGCTTATCCGTGATATTACGGCACGAAAAATCAACGAGCAGAAGCTGGCACGCATGACACAACTCTACGCCGCCTTGAGCCAATGCAATCAGGCAATTGTTCGCTGCCGAAATAAAGAAGAGCTGTTGCCGATCATCTGCCACGATGCCGTCAACTTCGGCGGCTTCAAAATGGCTTGGATCGGCGAGCTAGATGCCACACGCGAATGCATAGTACCCGTGACAAGCTACGGTGATGGGCAAGAATATCTGACAGACATCGTGATTTCCACGCGCACTGACGATCCCGCCGGCCAAGGGCCAACGGGCACCGCCCTGCGCACTGGCGAGCCTGTTTGGTGCCAGGATTTTCAGAATGACCCAAGAACGGCCCCTTGGCAAAAAAAGGGTGCGCGTTTCGGCTGGGGTGCATCCGCTGCACTGCCGCTGACCTGCCATGGCCGCGTCGTCGGAATATTTTCGTTGTATAGCGAAAACACCTATGCCTTCGATGAGGCTGCACAAAACCTGCTTATTGAAATGGCGATGGACATCAGTTACGCACTGCAACGCTTCGCGGATGAAAAGTTACAACAGGAATCTGCTGCTCTGATCGAGCATCTGGCAAATTACGATCCACTAACCGAACTACCCAACCGAGTGCTGTTGCGCGATCGCGTTCATCAGGCCATTGCCACGGCCAGCCGCGCCGGGCAATCCTTGGCGCTGATGTTTCTTGATCTCGATCATTTCAAGAACATCAATGACTCGCTCGGCCACAATATTGGTGACGACCTGCTACGCGGTGTAGCAGCCCGCTTGCTTGACGAGGTGCGTGAACAAGACACCGTATCACGCTGGGGCGGTGATGAATTCATCATCATGTTGCCCGATTGCACGGCCGAAGGCGCCGCCCGCGTCGCCGAAAAACTGCTGGTGAAAATTGCCGCGCCTTATCAGATTGCACAGCATGAACTGAATACCACCCCGTCTATCGGAATTGCGCTCTATCCCGCCGATGGCAACGATTTTGAATCCCTTGCCAAAGCCGCCGATGCAGCGATGTATCGCGCCAAACATGAAGGACGCAACACGTTTCGTTTTTTCACCAGCGCAATGCACACGCACTCGCAACGCTTTCTTGAGCTGGAAAGCGCCTTGCGCTCTGCACTAAAACGCAACGAATTCTTTCTGCATTATCAACCCCAGTTTGCCCTTGAAAATGGCCGTCTGATCGGTGCCGAAGCCTTGGTGCGCTGGCATCATCCGACGCTGGGACTTATTGCGCCCGGTGAATTTATCGCCATAGCCGAGTTGAGCGGACAGATTCTCCAGCTCGGTGCCTGGGTGATGCAGCAAGCCATTCGTCAGGCCAAGGCATGGCAAGATGAGGGGCTGCCCATGATGAGCATTGCCGTTAATCTCTCTGCAGCACAATTTCGCCAAAGCCATCTGGTGCAACAAATAAAAGCAATGCTCGACGAGGCCGGGCTGGATGCACGCTATCTGGAGCTTGAACTCACCGAAAGCCTGGCAATGGAAGACCCGCAAGCCGCCATTGAAGTGATCGACGCGCTGCATGCCGCAGGCATTGCGCTTTCCATCGATGATTTCGGCACAGGTTACTCGTCCCTCGCCTACCTCAAGCGCTTCCGCATCTCCAAACTCAAGATCGACCAGTCGTTTGTGCGCGACATTGCCAGCGATCCGAATGATCGCGCCATCGTCGACGCTATTATCACCATGGCGCACAGCCTGGGTCTCACGACTATCGCCGAAGGCGTCGAGACCGCTGAACAACTGGCGTTTTTGCGCGAGCATCGCTGTCATGAAGTGCAGGGTTATTATTTCAGCAAACCGCTGCCTGCTGATGAATTCAAGGCTTTCGTGCAGGCCCAAAATAGCGCATAAACAGCTTGTGTCCCCTGCTTGTATCCCCTGTACGCCGTATTACCAACGCCGACTTTTTATCTGCCTGCTGATACATCGCCATGACTGAATCCAAAAAGGAAAAACCATGAATCAAGACCGCGCGGCCGGTGCCCTGATCGGGGCGCTCATCGGCGATGCTTTAGGGCTGGGTTGCCATTGGTATTACGATCTGGATGAATTGCGTCGTGATTACGGGGAAGTCACCGGCTATACCACACCCAAAGATGGCCGCTATCACGCGGGCATGAGGGCAGGCCAACTCTCGCAGGCCGGTTTGATTCAGGTCATGCTGATGCAATCCATCGTCAATCAAGGCGGCTATAACGAAAACGATTTTACCCGCCGTCTCGATGAAGATTTGTTTCCCCAGCTAGACGGCACACCAATGACAGGCCCGGGCGGTTACACCAATCAATCCCTGCGTGAAGCCTGGCGCTGCCGCGTGGAACAAAAACTGCCGTGGTCGCAGACCGGTGGCACGGCGGACACCTCTGAATCCGCCGAGCGAGCCATTGTTCTGGCTGCACTGTATGCCAATGCACCGAGCAAACTCGCGCACAGCGTCGTAACCAATTGTCAGTTCACGCAAAATGACCCGGCCATCATGGCCATGTCGCTCGCTTATGCTGCCATGCTGGGCCAGCTTATTAACGGCGAAAACATGGGCCCACAGATTTCAATGACGTTGATGAATCTGGTCAAAACGGGCGAGCTGCCTTTTCACTCGGTAACGCAAAAAAACTATGGCGCGCCCCTGCCTGGGCAGGCTGACATCCCTCAGGCAGGCAACTTTTCTTCGCCTGACGCGCTGCTCACGCCGACGTATGCTGCCCAGGCAGCGCTTGACCCTAACATTCGTATCGAGCCCGCAGCAAAAATCGCCACCGTGTATGGCTTGCCCTGCGCAATTTATCATCTGCTTCCTGCTGTGTATTACCTCGCCACCCGCTTTGCCGATGACTTTGAAAGTGCCGTATTGGCAGCCATCAATGGCGGTGGACAAAACATGTCGCGTGCAATGCTCACGGGCGCCCTGGTTGGCGCACAAGTTGGTCTATCCGGCATTCCGTCACGGTTCATTGATGGGCTGGAAAATGGTCAGGAACTCGTGGGGCTGGCAAAGTCTTTGAGCGCGCTGGCGTAACCAACCTTCAAGGAAAATTCCATGCGTCTGGACAACGAACGGGAAAGTGACAACATTGAAGACCGACGTGGCATGTCAACCGGCGGCCGCGGCCTGGTCGGTGGTGGTATCGGTACCCTCGTGCTGGCACTCGTCGCAATGTATTTGGGGGTCGATCCATCCGTCATACTGAATCAAATGGATAGTCTTCCCACCGAACAATCGAGCCGCATCGCTGCTCCCAACCCACAAGAAGAACAAACCAAAAAATTCATGTCCGTGGTTCTGGCCGATACGGAAGACACCTGGGGCAAGTTGTTTGAGCAATCCGGCAAACACTATGAAAACCCAAAATTGGTTCTCTTCATAGGCCAGGTCCAATCTGCCTGTGGCACGGCTGATGCCGCCATGGGGCCGTTTTATTGCCCGGGCGACCACAAGCTTTATTTGGACATGGGTTTCTTTCATGACCTTTCCACCCGTTTTGGCGCACCGGGCGATTTTGCGCAGGCTTATGTGGTCGCGCATGAAGTCGGCCATCATGTACAAAACCTGCTCGGCATTGCCGACAAGGTGCATGCCGCCCAGAAACGCGCCAGCGAAACCGAACGCAACCAATTGCAAGTCCGTATGGAATTGCAAGCGGATTGCTATGCCGGCATCTGGGCATATCGCGCTGACCAGGAGCGCCACATCCTCGAAACTGGCGATGTAGAAGAAGCGCTGGCTGCGGCCAGTGGCGTAGGCGATGACCGCTTGCAGCAACAATCGCAAGGTGTCGTTGTGCCTGAATCTTTCACACACGGCTCATCTGCGCAACGCATGACATGGTTTTCACGCGGGGCGAAAAGCGGTGACCCAAAAGTGTGCAATACGTTTAAATCGGGGACTGTCTGATATGTATGCCATATCACCATCCGCTACGGCGCAAAAACCTGCCCGCAAGGCGTGGATCCCAGGTCGTTTCTTGCTCGACCGCCTTGCAACACATCCCTAGCTACGCAGGCAGAGTTCTGTCCTGCCCTTTCTTGCTGTGCAGGAAGTTCATCAGCAGCTTTATCTGCGCCGACTTTCTGTATGCATAAAATTTACGTTATTTTTACGTGGGTTGTAACTAAACCAATGCACGCCATCACACCGGAATGGCCAGCAGGGTAGGCACACGCAAAGTATCGTAAATTGCCCGCTTGGAGCGATAGCGCCAACCCTCCTCGGTTTTAATTACCTGATCTTCATACCGCCCGGCTTGGTAAATGATGGAATCTCCTTCTTGATTCGTGCGAATGACTACGTAACTTGAACGCATTCCGGCGGTGACTTCATCAACCGGCGTGATGACCAGACCAGAAACCATGTGGCGATAAGTCTGCGGTTCATACAGATTGGCCTTGCGGGTGGACAAAATGCGATCACGCATCATGCCCTGGTTGTTGCAATAAATGATTCCCACGGGCAAACCGGCATCAGCATTTTCCTTGGGCACGATTTCATAATAGCCATCAGTGGTGAATAACTCAGGCCAGGCTTCCAGCTGATCGTTGTCCAGCACGCTGATATAGCGCTCCTGCAAGCTATAGAGCTCAAACCAGAGCAGCATTTGATCAAGTGAGGTCATAAGGATTCCTTCACAATGCCATCAGAGTCTGATAACCCATCCAGAAGCGACGGATCAGACTCTCGGTAATCAACGTGTCCTGCTGGTCCGGTTGGCTCAGTCCCATATCAAGAATCGAACTGCTTTTGCCTTCGCGCAAACTGCCGCGCTGTACCAGCTCGGTGGCATAGCCATCTTCCATGGAAATATAGCCCGCAGGCCCCACCAGATTGGCTTGCTTGATGCGCAGCTCGCGTAATTCCGGCGTGTCATCCGTATAGCCAAAAAAGTGGAATACCAGCTCAAACCGATCCGGCGCCTTGGGCAACAACTGGCGCGCCACCAGCGAATTGTGAATCTGCTGCAACACTAGTTGCGGAAAAATCGATTGGATATGATTAGTGGTAGCTTCTTCGTATTCATGCACATAGCCAAGAACCGACTCGTCTTCGAGATGAAAGCCTTCGTTCATGGAGCGAATATCCTGAGCTTTGTACTCGGCACCCGAGCCCTCATCCTCAATCCGTGTGGCCGTAATGATGCTGTGCAAACCGTGTGCTGCATCCGGTAAGGAGCGTGCTTTCATGCCCACTCGCAGGATATTGAAGGTAGTGTGAAACAGATGCAGCAAGCTGGCGTGATAGGGATCTTTGACGTTTTCGAAATACAGTTTCCAGTTCGCGCTCACATACTGCCGAGTGCACCCAAGGTAGACAATCGGTTTATGCATAATGCGATCAATCCACGGCCGCATTTCGTTGCCGAGATACTCTGGCAAAGCGGCTACGGTGTCACTAAAGCTGGCAAAGATCAGGCCGCCATAGCTCTCCACCCGCAGCTTTTTCAGGCCATGCGCTTGCATGTCGAAATCAGGCGGCATGCCAGCCATCTGCTTTTGCCCGCGACGAAAAGGAATGCCGGTCAAGTTACCATGGCTATCGAAATTCCACTGATGGTAAAGACAGGCGTGGGATGTGGCATTGCCGCGAGGAAGCGTACACAGTTTTGCCCCGCGATGGGCGCAGCGGTTGACCCAGGCAGCAAGGCTGCCATCGGGTGTCCGGGTGACCACCACCGGCGTATCGCCCACGTAAGTGCTTTTGAAATCGCCCGGTTGAGATATTTCGGCGTCCAGAGCGACGAAGTTCCAAGTCGGACCGCGATAAATACGCTCTTGTTCGCGCGCATAGATGGCAGGAGAACTGAAGACTTCATAAGGAACGCGCGAGCCATCGCTATGCGGAAAATGAATATCCAGCGAGGGCATCGGCAGATCGGTTTGGTTAAGGTCGTGGTGTCCCATGGCAACTCCTTGGGGTAGTGTTAACCATCGTATTTTGATAAATAGATAGTTGCTATTTAATCAATAAACCTAATCTAGCTTGTTAATTATTTTTTCCAATTCCACAAGTGCGACAGCGTTATAACCAATCGACTCGTCCGGGTCTAGCGCCTCGATTAATGATAATGGTACACCACCTGTCGCGATAATCATAGTCAGACTGAATCCCGAATTCAAGGAATTACCGGAGGCCGCTGAAGTCGTTTTACCTCACGGCTTAACCGGGCAATTAACACCGTGTGCTTTCTTGCTGTTCTGCATAACAATCTTTGCAGAATGTTTGGAACCGTATCATCAGCGCCGTCCGACTGAATACCGCTGCGCATAACTTTTGGTTCCTGCACTGTTTTTTGCGGGATAATCGCGCCCTTTGCTTATTTTCACTTTCCACCGTGTCCCGCTCGATTCAAGAACTCAAAGAACAACTCGCCCGCCGCCGCACGTTTGCGATTATTTCCCACCCCGATGCCGGTAAAACCACGCTGACCGAAAAGCTGCTGTGGTTCGGCGGTGCCATTCAGGTGGCTGGCGAAGTCCGGGCCAGAAAGGCCGCACGCCATGCGACCTCCGACTGGATGGAGCTGGAAAAGCAGCGCGGCATTTCGGTCACCAGCTCAGTCATGCAGTTCCCCTATCGCGAGTGCATGATCAACCTGCTCGACACCCCGGGACACGAGGATTTTTCCGAAGACACCTACCGCACGCTCACCGCCGTTGATTCTGCCGTCATGGTGATCGACTCGGTGAATGGTGTCGAAGCGCAGACCATAAAATTGTTAGGCGTATGTCGCCTGCGCGACACGCCGATTCTCACCTTCATCAACAAGCTCGACCGCGAAGGTCGGCCGCCGATTGAACTGCTGGACGAGATCGAAGACGTGCTCAAAATCCAGTGCGCACCGATGACCTGGCCGATCAGCATGGGCAAGCGTTTTCGCGGCGTGTATCACCTGTATAACGACAGCATCGCCTTCTTCGACCCGCAAGCGGAAAAAGGCACGTCGGAGATTATCCAAGGCATCAACAACCCGCGTCTCGATGAATTGATTCCCGATCAAGTGGATGAGATGCGCAGCGAAGTCGAACTCGTGCGCGGCGCATCACACACGTTTGATCGTGCAGCCTATCTTGCAGGCAAACAGACGCCCGTGTTCTTCGGCTCGGCCTCTAATAATTTTGGCGTGCAATCGCTGCT
Source organism: Rugosibacter sp. (assembly GCA_043731705.1). Classification (GTDB taxonomy): domain Bacteria; phylum Pseudomonadota; class Gammaproteobacteria; order Burkholderiales; family Rhodocyclaceae; genus Rugosibacter. The sequence continues at coordinate 8,685 of JAYTIQ010000186.1, read as the reverse complement.
CGATGCCGTGGTTGACCTCTCGCCGCCGCCACAGCCGCGCGCGGCCATTGTTGGCGGCGCCACTACCCCTGCCGACAACAAGATGGAACGTCTTGTCCAACCGGATGAGGAAAAATTCTCCGGCTTCGTATTCAAGATTCAAGCCAACATGGACCCCAAGCACCGCGACCGCATCGCCTTTGTGCGCGTGTGTTCCGGCAAGTTCGAGCGCGGCATCAAATTAAAGCAGCGTTCCACCGGCAAGACGCTGGCGATCAACAACGCCATCACCTTCATGGCGCAGGACCGCAACACCACGGATGAAGCCTGGCCCGGCGATATTCTCGGTATACCGAATCACGGCACAGTGGTGCTGGGCGATGCATTCAGCGAAGGCGAAGATATCCAGTTCACCGGCATCCCCTGCTTTGCGCCGGAACATTTTCGCCGCGCCCAGATTCGCAATCCGATGAAAATGAAGCAATTGCAAAAAGGCTTGCAGCAACTCGCTGAAGAAGGCGCCACCCAGCTTTTTCGCCCAATCCACAGCAATGATCTGATTCTCGGCGCTGTGGGCACGCTGCAATTCGATGTGGTCGCGCACCGGCTGGAATTTGAATATGGCGTGGATTGCTTTTTTGAACCCTACAACGTCTCCACCGCACGCTGGTTGCGAGGTGATGCTGCGATGATTCAGCAGCTCGCTGAAAAATCCGGCGTCAATGTGGCGTTGGATGGCGCGGGTGATTACGTCTATCTCGCGCCAAACCGCGTGAACCTGAACATGACGAAAGAAAAGTATCCGGACATCGTGTTCCTCGAAACCCGCGAAATACATTAAGCCGACCACTTAGCTACCAAGTTTAGCGGGCAGCTTAGTTACTACGCTTACTTACTACGCTTGGTTACTGCGCCTATTCAGCAAACCAACTATCCAGCTCGACGGTTTTCAGTTCTTCTACCGTGTACTCGGTAAACACGCGGTAAGCCGTCCAGTGCGAAATCTTGTCCTGTAGCAGCAAGCCTTCGTTACCCTTGGCAAGGGCGGCCTGCTGCTGATAAGCCGCGAGCTTATCGTCTGCATAAACAGCGCACTGCTGTAAAAACTCGCTGACGATCCGTTTTTTTTCTTCGATAGAAACAGGCATGGTTGCTCCTTTGTTCAATTGAGAGGAGCGCCTTTCAGACGCTGCACTTTTTGATATGCGCCCAGCAATTGCTGATGCATCTCACTGCCTTCCATATTGGCACCCAGCGTATGCAGGCCAAAGAATTGCTGCTCGCGACGAACCAGCGCCATAGCCTGGCGCAATGTCGGCTCGCCAAACAGTAAGCTGAGCGACTCGTCAAATCTTTCTACAGCATCCAATTGCAGCAGGTTTTCAATACAGCGATAAACACGCCGACGCTGCTCGCTAAGTACCCCAAACTGGGCGATCCAGGCACAGCCTTCGAGCACCACCTCTTCGTCGCCAACGGCCAGGCCCAGCAAGGTCTTGAGTTCGCCCACGCGCAAGTCGGCCCATGCGGTGTGAGCGTCCGCTGCCAGACCGATCAGTGTGACAATCGGCAACTCTTCTGCCAGATCAAGTTGTGCAAAGGTATCGAGCAAGGTTTGGCATTCATCCTGCGTCAGATCAGGCAGGCGCAAAATCGCCGGGCGCACCAGATTGCCCACCGTATTGTTTTCCCACTGCAACTCTTCAATCGGATAAATCTCCGACATGCCCGGCACAAACATGCGGCAAGCATAAACACCCAGATGCGTGAAATCGGCCACGTAAATGTCATGGCCGCTGGCATGAATGCGATCCACCGACCACTGGTAATCCTCCGCCGTGGTGCTGGAAAAATTCCAGTCGACGAATTCAAAGTCAGGCGTATCGCGTAGAAAATTCCAGCTCATCACGCCGCTGGAATCGACAAAATGGATTTCCAGATTTTGCGCATCCGCAATCTCATCCTGATCAAACCCGGGTGCAGGAAAATTACCCAGCGAATCCAGCGCGCGGCCTTGCAACAGCTCGGTCAGCGCCCGCTCTAATGCCACATCAAAGCGCGGATGCGCGCCAAAGCTGGCAAACACGCCCTGATCTTGCGGGTGCAGCAAGGTCACATTCATCACCGGGTACTCGCCGCCAAGCGACGCGTCCTTGACCAGAATGCCAAAACCCGCCGCACGCAAACCGTGGATGCCCGCAGCAATGCGCGGGTAGCAGTTGATCACCGCTTCTGGCACATCGGGCAGGCACAGGCCTTCACGGATGATGCGAAACTTGATGTCGCGCTCAAAAATCTCTGACAATGCCTGCGTACGGGCTTCCATCAGCGTGTTGCCAGCGGACATGCCGTTGCTCACATACAGGTTGCCAATCAGATTGACTGGATACAGCACCGTCTGACCATCGCGCAATCGCGTATAGGGAATCGTGCAAATGCCGCGCGCTGCGTTGCCGGAATTAAGGTCTATGAGCTGTTCGGCACGCACGGCCTTTTCCGGGTTGTAAAACGCCTGCAATTCAGGGGTGAGGATGTCTTTATGCCAGGCTTTTCCCTTAACGGGCAGCCATTTTTCGCTGGGGTAATGCACGAATTCGTCATTCGCAATGGCTTCGCCCAAGTAAAAGTGCGTCCAGAAATAATTGGTACTCAAGCGCTCAAAAAACTCGCCCAGGGCGCTGGCCCGTGCGGCCAGCTCGGAGCCGCCTTTGCCATTGCTGAACAGACGCGTGCAATCGCGGTCGGTGACATGCACCGACCAGATGTTTTCAATCTCGTTAAGCCACGAGCGCTCGATGACATGAAAGCCTATCGCTTCGAGTTTGCCCAGAAGGGTGGCGATAGACGATTCGAGTGAAGCATCCTTGCTGGGGATAAAGGTTTCAGTCATGCGGGGAACTCTTTCGGTGATTTTTCTGATTTGGCCAGTTTAGTCGGATTAAGCAAGCTTAAGGCCGCGATTGTCACCGTATCACCAGCGCCGACTTTTCACGAAATAATTCGAGGAAGGAATCTTTGATTCATCGCTTTAACACTGACCGAGGAGATCGATCCGCGAGAGTTTTTAACCGGTCCAGAAGAAAATGCTGAGCTCACTACGTGATGGCGCAGGCAACATGTGCACGAATACAGCCTGAGCAACGAATAATCCCTGCCCAGGCCGCATTTTCTAGTGACTCTAGATACAAGTTATTTTTTATCCGGCGAAGTACTGCCAGGCTTAGCCATCGACTCATGTGATTCCATGCGCTGCTCGTGGCGTTCCTCCATGCGCTCTTTCATTTTCTCCCGCATCTCAGCCTTTTTGGCTTCACAGGCTTTGGGGTCAGCTGCGCATTGCTTCTGCATTTCTTCGTGACGGGCCTTCATCTTTGCACACTGCTCGGGATTCTCTGCACACAGCTTCTCACGCATTTTTTCCCGATGTTCCTGACGTATTTCCTTGCAGCGGGCAGGCTCGCTTTTACAGGCGGCACGGACTTCTTCATGTTCCTTTTTCATGCGCTCCTTCATTTCGGCACATTTTTGCGGATTGGCTTCGCAATGCTTTTTCATTTCTTCGCGCATTTCACCTCGGTGCATACCCGGGGTCTGGATAGCATCCGCAGGCTCTGCTGCCTGCGCAGTTGCCACACCCGCAGTTGCCACGCCAATTGAACCCAGCGAAATGCATGCAGCAGCAATTAAGTAACGAACGTTCATTGATATCTCCTTTGATTAAAAAAACAAAACCTGGCAGACAAAGCATCCGTCAGGCGCTTACAGACTTCGCATCATGCCGCAGAATTGTAAGAATAAAATCCACAAAATCAGGAAGAGTGTAAGGTCATGTTTCAAAAACAGGGAAGAATCGCTATGAGCCCTTGCCTCGAGCTACCTGCCCGCTTATAGTTTACGTCTCATGAACGCTACCAATCTCATCATTCCTATCGTCGCCGCCCAAGGGTACTTGCCGCACGGCGTATCCCCAGCGCCGACTTTTATGTCAGCCGATTTCGCCACGCATGGCGGGCCATTGGTGGATACGCGCAAACGTCCTTTGCGCGACTTGCGTATTTCAGTCACTGATCGCTGCAATTTTCGCTGCGTGTATTGCATGCCAAAGACCGTCTTCGGCCGCGATTATCCATTTTTACCGCGCAATGACTTGCTGTCGTTCGAGGAAATCGAGCGCATCGCGCGTGTCTTCGTGGCGCAAGGCGTGGAGAAAATTCGCCTCACCGGCGGCGAGCCGCTGCTGCGCCGGGGCATCGAAAAGCTGATCGAACAGCTCGCCAGATTACCTGTGGAAATCACGTTGACCACCAACGGCGCGCTGCTGGCGAAAAAGGCACAGACGCTGAAAGATGCCGGGCTGCATCGCATCACCGTGAGCCTGGATGGTCTGGATGATGCGGTGTTCAAGCGCATGAATGATGTGGATTTTGCAGTGGGCGATGTGCTCAATGGCATTGATGCTGCCGCCGTTGCCGGTCTGCCCGTCAAGATCAATTGCGTCGTCAAGCGTGGCACGAATGACAGCCAGATTCTGCCGCTGGCGCGTCATTTTCGCCACAGCGGCCATGTGTTGCGCTTCATTGAATACATGGATGTCGGCAACTCCAATGGCTGGCGCATGAATGAAGTGCTGCCGTCTGCCGAGGTAATTGCCCTGATTCAGACAGAGTTTCCGTTGCAGGCTATCGATGCTGGGTATGCAGGCGAAGTGGCTGCGCGCTGGCGTTATCTTGATGGCGCGGGCGAAATCGGGGTGATCTCATCGGTCACCCAGGCGTTTTGCAGCAGTTGCACACGCGCCCGGTTATCTACCGAAGGCAAGCTGTACACCTGCCTGTTCGCCCAGCAGGGGCATGATCTGCGTGGTCTGCTGCGAGGTGGCAAAAGTGATGATGACTTAGCCCGCGCGATTGCTGGCATTTGGCGCGCACGCAACGACAATTATTCCGAAATGCGTTCTGAAATGCACACAAAAGCAACGGGTAAAATTGAAATGTCGTATATCGGTGGATGAGCCGATTCCGATGCTGAAATTGATTCTAAAATTTACTGGCGCTTGATAACTTTAATTAATTAAAAAGGAGATTCTCATGCATAAACTTTCCCGGCTGCTCACCGCCATAATCGCTTCCGCCGCTTTCTCAGGCGCTGCGCTGCTCTCGGTTAGCCCAGCCCATGCCGCTGCACCCATGGTGCACACACAAGTGCCCGGCTATTACCGTTTGATGGTGGGCACCATTGAAGTCACTGCCCTGTTTGACGGTGCCATGCAACTGGATAAAGGTCTTTTGCAACATGCCAACGAAAAAACCCTCAACCGTGCGCTAGATCGCATGTTTGTCGGCAACCCGAAAATGAACACTGCCGTAAATGCCTACCTCATCAATACGGGCAAGCATTTGGTGCTGGTTGATGCAGGTGCTGCGGGCTTGTTTGGCCCGACGTTGGGCAATCTGCTGCAAAACATGAAAGCCGCTGGCTATCAGCCGGAACAGGTTGATCGCGTCATCATTACGCATTTACATGCAGATCACGTAGGTGGCATCAATGACACGCAAGGCAAACCGGTGTTCCCGCAAGCGGATGTGTATGTTTCCAAGGCAGAGAATGATTTCTGGCTATCAAAGGAAATTGCCGCTGGCGCGCCTAAAGAGATGCAGCCTTTTTTCAAAATGGCACAAGATAGTGCGGCCCCCTATCAGGCGAGTGGCCACTGGAAAACCCTGCCTGGCGATGGCACGGGTGACGTCGTCCCCGGTATCCAGGCCGTCGATGCTTCTGGTCACACGCCGGGACATCGGGTTTACGTGGTTGAATCGCAAGGCCAGAAACTCGTTATCACAGGCGACTTGTTCCACGCACATGCCATCCAGTTTGCCGAGCCGGGCGTCTCTATTCAATTCGATGCTGATCCGACAAAAGCCATTGCTACGCGCCGTGAAATTCTCAAGCGTGTAGCCAGCGAAAAGTCTCTCATGGCAGGTGCCCATCTGCCCTTCCCTGGCATGGGTCACGTCATCACAGAAGGCAAAGGCAGCTATCGCTGGGTGCCTGTTCAATTTTCACCGTTGCCACCTGCTGTTGCGGTTGCGCCTTAATCTTCTGCTCGACAAGTGTTGTTGCCATGTAAAAAAGCCAGGCGATCCGCCTGGCTTTTTTACATCCTGGAGATTCGCGGCAACATCAACTCGGTAGCTCGCTGACGGGAAAATTCACCTCAATTTCAACGCCATCCAAATCACTGAACAATAACTGAACAACACCATAATCAGCCAAGGTTCTTTGCTCAAAGTGAACGTTAGCGGCCATCACTCGGGCAAGAAAATCCTTGAATCCTGTGGCATTAAAAGCCACATGTTCCATGTTCCCCGTACCCCGCTCGATACCTGCTGCATACGATGGCGCGCTGCGCGCAAGAAATGCATCCAACTCAGCACCCGCACCCAAAAGATGCACCAAGGCCTGATCACCAAGAAATAAAAGGCGGAAGGGAAAAGCGAAATCGTTGAGCGTTTCAATGCGAAACCCCATGACATCCTGGTAAAAGCGAGCAGATGCGTCGATATCACGCGCACGAATGGTGTAGTGATCAAAATTTGTTATGGGCATTTTCCCCTCCTCCTTGTAAGATATTTCGCTGAGTAAATAGGCTTAATACGCCGTGTAAGCCGTCTTGCTACGGGTAAAGAATTCCATGGCTTGCGCGCCTTGCTCTTTGGGGCCATAGCTTGAGGCTTTGGTGCCACCAAAAGGAACATGGTAATCCACACCAGCGGTAGGAAGGTTTACCATAACCATACCGGCTTGGGCATTGTGCTTGAAGTGCATGGCAGTTTTTAAAGCCGTGGTGCATATCCCCGCAGACAGGCCAAAATCGCTGTCATTGGCGATTTCCAGCGCGTGCTCATAGTTATCTGCCGGAATGACGCAGGCAACGGGGCCGAATATTTCTTCCCGTGCAATACGCATAGCATTGTCTGCGTCAATGAAGAGTGCCGGGCTCAGGTAATAACCATCCGCCGCTCTTTTCAGCCTGTCACCCCCAAAAACCAGACGTGCCCCTTCTTCTTGCCCCAGTACGATATAGCGTAAACTCTTGTCTAGTTGCTGTTGATCCACCACCGGGCCGATGTCGCTAGTAGATGCCCGCGCGTCACCTATGTTGAGTTCACGCAGGCGCTTAACCAGTGCATCGACAAATGCCTTGTAGATATTTTTAGTTACGATCAGGCGGGATGACGCGGTGCACCGCTGACCTGCCGAAAAATAGGCGCCATTCACCGCGCAATTGATGGCGGTTTCCAGATGCGCATCGTCCAGTACGACCAGCGGGTTTTTACCACCCATCTCCAGTTGCAGTTTAGTCAGGTGCTGCATCGCGGCTTGCGCAATCTTTTTTCCTGTCGCGACAGAGCCAGTAAAGCTGATGGCATTGATTTGATCTGACTCAATCAAGGTTTGCCCGACATCGCTACCCGATCCCATCACCAGATTGAATACCCCGGACGGCAAACCGGCCCTGCTGATGATTTCCGCCAACGCCCAAGCACACCCGGGTGCCAGCTCGGAAGGTTTAAACACCACACAATTGCCATAAGCCAGCGCCGGGGCAATTTTCCATGCAGGAATGGCAATGGGGAAATTCCACGGCGCAATCAACCCTACCACACCGATCGGTTCACGTAGCACTTCCACTTCGCATCCTGGCCGCACAGAAGCGATAAGCTGCCCGCCCATGCGCAGAGCTTCGCCGGCAAAAAATTTGAATATCTGCCCCGCCCGCAACACTTCTGCGCTGGCTTCTGCCAGCACTTTACCTTCCTCGCGCGCCAAAAGATCAGCCAACTCGACACGCCGTTGAATAATCTCCGAACCAATCTGATCCAGTGCATCGGCCCGGGTTTGAATGCTTGACTTTCCCCATGTCGGAAACGCCTGGTGTGCGGCAGCCACCGCCTGGTTCACCAGCGCGGCATTTGCCCAGCCATAGTCATCAATATGATCACTGATATCCGACGGGTTAATGTTCGGGCAAGCAATCTCGCTCTCGACCCACTGATGATTGATGTAATGAGGTTTCATATTATTTTTCAGGCTGCAATAACGGGTAACCACGCCCTGCATAATCAAAGCCGCCTAGGCGATGCTCTATAACACCTGCGTGCGTTGGGGCCGCGTAATACGCCCGAATCTCGATGATCAGGCCGTCTTCGGTAAACCGATACCATTCGTCACCGCGCAATAATTGCCCGCTCTTTTTCTCGCTCTTTTTCTTGAAGTGGCTCCATTCAATCACTGCCTGGTAGCTTTCCGTGTCACCCGCGAAATTATCCACAGTCCAGTAAGAACCAAGCTCATGAACGCAATGAACCCAGCAATCGGCAATTGCTTCAGAACCCCTTAAGACACCAAAAGGGCTCCCTTCCGGAAAATAATGTGTCCCTTCAGGAATAAAGAATGACATGATTTTTTCTCTGTCTGCCTGATTGCAGGCAGCAAAATAATTTCGTATCGTGGTTTCCATCTGTGCTCTGGAAATAGCCATGAGTTCATTACTCCTTTAAGGTGAAATAACATCCTGTCGGTGTAGCGTTCAAGCAATGAAATTATTTTTCGCTACGTTTTTTCCACTCATTTTTTCCATCGCCCGGCAGCGACTTCATCCGCATCACACGCTTCTACCCATTGCCCATGGTCAGCGGTTTCTTC
>JAYTIQ010000185.1:0-29989 GCA_043731705.1 Rugosibacter sp. | reverse complement strand
AAAAACAAGCAATTTAGCCAGCGCGATGGAAAAACCGGCGAGACAACCCGCCTGGATGACCTCAGCTTTTCAGCCGCGCATATTGCCGCAGATAGCGGGCGCCAAACCTTGGCTGTGGACAATGTTGCGTTGACCACGCGGGGCAAGCAAGGCAGCAATGCATTTGATCTCGATTTGGCCGCGCCGCAACTCACTTTGACGCCGGGCCGGGTGACTGGCAAGACCATCAGCCTGAACGCCAAGCTTAATGGAGGTGGGCGCCAAACCACCGCGAAAATGGCGCTGTCTGGCGTGGAAGGCACGTTAACCGATGTCAAGGTTAGCCGCATGGTGTTAGATGCCGACTCAACCAGCGGTGCTACGGCATTCAAGATTCATCTGGCGTCGCCCTTGAGCACTAACATAACAGCGCAAACCGTCACGCTGCAAAAAATTGCAGGCACCGTGGATATGAAAAACCCTGCTATGCCAATGAAGCAGGTGAGCTTGCCGCTCAATGGCAGCGCTCAGATGGATGTGAAAAAACAAAGAGCCGCGATCCGTCTGGCGACTCAATTTGATGAGTCGAAAGTTTTTTTTGAATCGCAGATCGAACATTTTTCACCGCTGGCTTTGGGTTTTGATCTCACCATTGATCGATTGAACGTGGATAAATATTTTCCGCCTAAACCTGCTGTGGCAGCTTCTTCCACCGGCGCGGCCGGCCAGGCCAGTGCAGGCGATGCCCCGCTGAATTTTTCAGCCCTGCGCGGCTTGAACCTGCATGGCGTTGCGCGTATCGGTTCGCTGCAAGTCAAAAATCTCAAATTTTCGCAGCTCAATGCCACACTCAAGGCAGCGAATGGTTGGCTGGATATTGCACCACTTTCGGCCAATCTTTATGCAGGCTCGATGAGTGGCAGCCTCGCTGTGAATGCAAACGGCAATAGTGTCGTCGTGCGGCAAAAACTGGTAGGGGTGAGTATTACCCCGCTCTTGAAAGATTTAGCCGATAAAGATTTGATTGCCGGCAAAGGCACGGTGACAATAGACGTCACGGGGCAGGGCGCAAGCATGTCCGCGCTGAAAAAATCGCTGGCGGGTTCCGCTTCACTGGTGTTGCGAGATGGTGCCATCAAGGGCATCAACCTGGCGCAGAGCCTGCGCGATATTCAAGCCAAACTGGGAGCCAGGCAGGATGTAACCCAGGTTTCACGCGAGGCGGATAAAACTAATTTTTCGGAGCTCAGCGCTTCTTTTCGGCTAACAGGCGGAGTGGCGCATAACGAAGATTTGGCCATGAAGTCACCTTTTTTAAGGCTCTCGGGCGCGGGTGATATTGATATTGGCAATAACCGGATTAACTATCTGGCCAAGGCCCGCGTGGTGAATACCAGCGCAGGCCAGGATGGCAAGGAGGCCGATCAGGTCAAGGGCGTGACCGTACCTGTGCACGTGACGGGCCCGTTGGATAAAATCACATGGAAAATTGAGTTTGCCAGTGCGATAGGCGATTTGCTCAAAGAAAAGAGCCAGGCGCGCATCGACGAGAAAAAACAGGAATTGCAGAAAAAATTCGATGAGAGAAAACAGGAAATCCAGCAGAAAGCGACCGATCAATTGAAAGACAAGCTAAAAGGACTTTTTGGCCGATGAATAGTGAACAAAAGATGGACAAGATTTTTACGGCTAATCGCCACTGGGCTGAACGTGTGCGCGCCGAAGACCCTACCTTCTTCGACAAGCTTGCCCATTTGCAAGCCCCGGAATATTTATGGATTGGCTGCTCGGATTCACGCGTGCCCGCCAATGAAATCACCGGCCTGCTACCGGGCGAGGTGTTCGTCCACCGCAACATCGCCAACGTGGTGGTACATACCGATCTGAACTGCCTCTCGGTGATTCAGTTTGCGATTGATGTGCTCAAGGTGCGGCACATCATGGTGGTGGGGCATTTTGGATGTGGCGGCGTGCGCGCCGCGCTGGATAATGCGCGGCTAGGGCTGGCCGACAACTGGTTGCGGCATATTCAGGATGTGCGCGATAAACATCAGGATTTGCTGGGTAACATTGCAGATGAGCGCCAGCGCTGGGACTGTCTGTGCGAACTGAATGTACTGGAGCAAGCCATCAATGTCGCCCGTACGACGCTGGTGCGCGATAGCTGGGCGCGCGATCAGGCATTGACGGTGCATGGCTGGATTTATGGCCTGACGGATGGACTGCTGCGTGATACCGGGTTTATTGTTTCGGCAAACGATGAGGTAGACGCGCTGGCTGCGCAATCGCTAGATGTACTGCGTAGCCGTTACGCGCCAAGCTAGCCTTTTGTGACCAGCGTTGTGCCACCATTACAAGGCATCGGATGGCGGGGTTGGATTAGCCGCCTGGCGCTGCAAGGCCGCCATTTTGGCGTACTTGGCAAAACTGGTGCCACAGCCGATCAGGATATGCGCCAAGCCCGGCAGCCCATCAAGAAAGCCGAGCCGGAAAAAATAGAATTTAATGAACCGCACCAAGGGCGAGAGCAACAAGTGCGCCGCATGGGCATGCTTGCCTTGCGCTAGTGCCGCGCTAGCGGCCAGGGTGCTGTAACGGTTTTGTTTGTCCAGATAATTTTCCAGCGACTCTGCGGAATCGTGCAGCAAGTCGCCGGCGAGTGTGCCGACCCTTGTTTTCGCGCTACCTGTAAAGCATACTTTTTCGTGCACTGCGTCGGCAGACCATTGTGCATGATGCCGGTTAAAGCAGCGCAAACTCCAGTCGGGATAGCCTTCGCCATGCCGTAAATAACGACCCATGAAGCGGTTGCATCGGGCAAAGCGATAAGCGTAAAAAGTCGGCGCTGGTGATACGGCGAGTATGCCGGCGAGTGTCTCTTTCATGCTTCGTTGCAAGCGATCACTGACACGTTCATCCGCATCAATGCACAGCACCCAGTCATGCGCCGCTTGTTCAACAGCAAACTGTTTTTGTGGCCCGAATCCGCGCCAGTGCGTTTGGATGACGCGCGCGCCGCAGCTTTGCGCGATGGCGACCGTGTCATCTGCGCTGCCTGAATCGACAACCAGAATCTCGTCACAAAAAGCCAAGCTGGCAAGGCAGGCAGCCAGCGAGTGCGCAGCATTTTGGGTGATCAGAACCGCCGATAGGGGAATTTTTTCCATGCAAAAAGTCTGTACAGTGCCGCATTAGGATGGCTGAAAATGGGTGCTGAATTTAGCATGCCAGCACTATTTATGACGGTATAAGGTCGCCACGTATAATTGGCGGATGCGCATTCTTCTCGTTAAAACTTCATCCCTTGGGGATGTCATTCACAACCTGCCCGTGGTTTCGGATGTGCGCAAAGTTTTTCCGCACGCACAGATTGATTGGCTGGTAGAAGAAAACTTTGCCGAGATTCCTATGCTGCATTCGGGTGTGCGGGCGGTGATTCCGGTGGCACTACGGCGCTGGCGAAAATCCTTGTTCAAGGCCGACACCTGGCAGGAAATGCGCGAGTTTTATGCCACCTTACGCCGTGAAAGCTATGATGTCGTGGTCGATACCCAAGGCCTGTTCAAAAGCGCACTGCTGACGCGTCTGGCACGAGGAAGGCGGGCAGGCTATGCGGTCGCTTCAGCCCGTGAGCCTGTCGCCGCATTGTTTTATAACACCACGGTGAGGGTAGCCAAAGATCAGCACGCGGTGCAGTGCAACCGACAGCTCGTTGCCGGTGCGCTAGGTTATGTCTTGTCAGGCGCGTTACCCGTTGACTATGGATTGGCCGCAAAGATATCAATGATGTCAGCGCCAGCCGTTGCGCGCAACACGGTTCTGCTGCTAACCGCTACCTCGCGCGCGGATAAGCTGTGGCCTGAGGCCCACTGGCAAGCGTTGGGATGCGCTTTCGCTGCACGCGGGCTCACGTGTTTGTTACCCAGTGGCAATCGCGTTGAAAGCGCACGGGCTATCCGCCTGGCACAAGTGATTCCGGGCGCCGTTGCCCTGCCGCCTTTATCCTTGCGTGAGCTGGTCAGCTATTGTGCGGCTGCGCAGTTAGTTGTTGGCGTGGATACCGGGTTGGTGCATCTGGCGGCTGCAGTGGGACGCCCCACACTGGCTTTGTTTTGCGCATCCAACCCCGCACTGACAGGGGTTTTGACAGGTGAGGGATGCGCTAATCCGGCCATCAATCTGGGCAGGCAAGGCGCGCCACCCAGCGTGGCAGACGTGTGGGCCGCAGCGCAGCCATGGCTATGACCTGGCGGCGGTTTATCTACACGTTGGCGGTGCTGGCACTACTGCCGTGGGCGGCCATTCACTTGCTGTGGCGTGCCAGGCGGCAGACAGACTATCTTCATCACTGGGGCGAGCGCTGGGGATTTTTCGCGCAACGCAAATCCAAGCAGCAGCATCTCATGCCCACGATATGGCTGCATGCCGTTTCGGTGGGGGAGACACGTGCCGCGCAGCCGCTGGTTGCTGCCTTGCGCGCTCGATACCCTGATCATCGCATTCTGTTTACCCATATGACGCCGACCGGACGTGCGGCCTCAGAGGCCTTGTTCGGTGATACGGTGGAACGTATTTATCTGCCCTACGATACCCCTTGGGCGATGCGGCGATTTTTGCGCCATTACCAACCGCAGATTGGCTTGATCATGGAAACCGAATTATGGCCAAACCTGCTCGCCGAATGTCGTGCCGCTGGCGTGCCGGTGTGTTTGCTTAATGCACGGTTGTCGGTGCGTTCGGCGCGGCGTTATGCCTGCTGGCCGAATCTCACGCGGCAAGTGCTGCAGTCGCTGAGTGCGATTGGCGCGCAATCAGCGGATGATGCTGCACGTTTTACTCAGCTCGGTGCGGAGAAAGTCACGGTTACAGGGAATATGAAATTTGATGTTGATGCGCCGCCTGAGCAGCTGGCGCTGGGCCGGGTGTTGCGGGCACGCATGGGCGCGCGCCCTGTGTGGTTGGCTGCCAGCACGCGTGAGGGAGAAGAGGCATTGATTCTCGATGCATGGCGCGCTGCCCGCCAGGCACAAAAACTCGGCGCAGGTGATACGCCGCAAAGTAAGTATCCTTGGGGTGCGGCGATCAATGCTTCGCATGATGGCGTTGTTCCACTGTTGGTTATCGTACCCAGGCATCCGCAGCGATTTGAGGATGTTGCTCACTGCGTCCATGAACGTGGCTTGCGTTTACAGCGGCGCAGCGAGGATTTGGATATCGCACTGCAAACCGATGTCCTGTTGGGCGACAGCATGGGTGAAATGTTTGCCTGGTATGTCGCTGCCGATGTGGCATTTATCGGTGGTAGTTTGAAGGATTATGGGTGCCAGAATTTGATCGAGGCGTGCGCTGTCGGCACCCCGGTATTGATTGGCCCCTCGACCTACAATTTTGCCGAGGCCGCGCGTGAGGCTCTGGCGTGCGGTGCGGCCCATGCAATCACTGATGCGGATGACCTTGTACGCCAGGTGGGCCTGTTGCTGGGAGATGCTGCGCAGCGTGAGCGCATGAGTCAGGCGGGCCGCGAGTTCGCTGCGCGCCATCGCGGTGCCACAGAACACACGCTGGAACTGATCAGCGCATCGATTAACGTACCCGTCAGTTCAACAGCGCGTTGATCGCCTGTATGTCTTCTTCTTTCAGGTTACCGGCAGCCGCCTTCAAGCGCAGCAGTGCAAGCAACGTATCCAGCCGCGCTTTGGACAAACTTTGCTGCGTGGCGTATAGCTGGCTTTGTGCATTCAACACATCGATATTGATGCGAACCCCCACGTCATAACCCAGTTTGTTTGAATCCAGGGATGATTGTGACGAGATCAGCGCGGCTTCAAACGCCTTGACCTGGGCCAGCCCGGACGTTACACCCAGATAAGCCTGACGGGCACCGAGGGTGGCTTGGCGACGCGTGTTTTCCAGATCAGCAGCGGCCTTTTCCTTGAGGGCAACCGCTTCACGCTCTCTGGATGCCACCAAGCCACCGGCATAGATGGGGATTGAGAGTTGCAGGCCGATACTGCTGTTGTTGGCCTCGGCACCACCGAAACCAGGGATTGAACTGCTGCCCTGCGCATTTTTGTTGCGGCTGGCAACCAGGTCGAGCGTCGGATAATGTCCGGCACGCTGTTTTTCAATCTCGCGGGCGGCAATTTCAAAAGCGGCGTGTGATGCCAGTACACCCGGATTACCGGTTTCAGCCATACTTACCCACTGATTGATGTCATTGGGTTGTGGGCTTAGCAGCGCCACGCCTGGTTTGAGGGTTTTCAGGCTGCTGACCTCCTTGCCGATGACGGTGCGCAAGGTCTCTTGCTTGACGGCCAGATCGCTTTGCGCAGCGAGTTCCTGCGCGATGATCAAGTCATAACGTGACTGGGCTTCGTTGGTATCGGTAATGGTTGTGGTACCCACTTCAAATGTGCGTTTGGCTGCTTCCAGCTGCTCGGCAATTGCCGTTTTTTGCCCTTGCGCTGTAGCCAGGGCATCCTGCGCCAGCAACACATCGAAGTAGGCTTGTGTGACGCGCACGATCAGATCCTGCCGCGCTACACCAAACTGCGCTTCGGCTTGTGCAACAGCAAGCTCAGACT
Organism: Rugosibacter sp.; assembly: GCA_043731705.1. Lineage (GTDB taxonomy): Bacteria > Pseudomonadota > Gammaproteobacteria > Burkholderiales > Rhodocyclaceae > Rugosibacter. The sequence continues at coordinate 23,426 of JAYTIQ010000185.1, read as the reverse complement.
GTGTGTAAGCTACCCAGTTTTGCCAGCGAAACAAAGGCTGTGACAAGCTGGCTGTCCAGCCATTGCTGTTGTATTTGGTGTTGGTCTCAATGCCGGTTGTGCGCGACGTGCGGCTGTCATCATTCCAGGCGGTGTTAGCGGCAAAGCCGATGGTAGGCAGAAGTCCTGAGCGGCCTTGCGGCAGTTTTTCGCGCCCCGCATCCAGCGCAGCGCGCGCAGCAGCGAACTGTGCGTCATAAGTGATCGCGTCGTGATAGGCCGATAGTAAATCAGCAGCCCCGGCCCCGCTGGTAAATAAACAGCCGATGAGACAAAGAGAAGATGCAGAAAATATTTTTTTCATGGGGTACTCCGTTAATACGTTGGCATGGCAGAGTCAACATCGCGTGCCCAGGCAGCTACGCCACCTTGCAGGTTAACAATGGAACCAAAGCCTGCGTTTTCGAGAAACAGGCCGGCTTGAAAGCTGCGTGCGCCGTGATGACAAATCATGACAATATTTGCTGTGCGATCAAGTTCCAAGTAACGTGCAGGCAGCGTGCTCATGGGCATGGAGATCGCTTGCCGGATATGGCAGGTGGCAAATTCCCACGGCTCGCGCACATCCAGCAATACGGGCGGCGTGCGTGTGCTATCGCTTAGCCATTCTTGCAATTGGGGGGCGGTTATCTGGTGCATTGTTTGTCTAGTCGGCTGATCCGATGAGTTGCCCGGTTGCTCGTGCAAACATCAATCAGCACAGAGAATAGGTTGGTGAAAATATTTTTTAGAAAACGAAACGCGGCGCGGGTTCTGCTCCGCGCAGAAAATCGGCGTCTGTTTCAAACAGCGCGATACGCTCAAAATAATCCCCGACACGGTGTATCAACGTAGCTTCCAGCGCAGGACGCGTGCCTGTGACCGCAAACAGTCGGCCACCGGGTTTTAATTGGTCGAGTAATAATTTGGGCACGTCAGCTACCGCACCGGACACCATAATGACGTGAAACGTGTCTTGTGTTGGTTGTGCCGCCAAGCCATCTCCTGTCACTACCTGGACATTGCGCACCCGGGCGTGCTCCAGATTGGCACGTGCTGAATCTGCCAGTGCTGGTTCAATTTCGTAAGACAAAACATGGGCTGCATGTGCACCTAGCAACGCTGCCATATAGCCTGAGCCGGTGCCGATCTCGAGTACCTGCTCGTGACGACGCATGGCCAAGGCCTGCAAGGCACGGGCTTCGAGTTCCGGCGTGAGCATATGCGCGCCATGGCCCAAGGGGATCGCAGTCGCAGCAAACGCCAGATGGCGATAAACCGGTGGCACAAAGTCTTCGCGTTTTATTTTGGCGAATAAAGTCAGCACATCAGCAGCCAATACTCGTGCGGGGCGCAGTTGCTGTTCGATCATGTTGAAACGGGCTTGATTAGTATCCATCGTCTAATTTTATCGCATCGGGAGTCGTGGGGCTGCTGGTTCTATCCGGGAGTTGGCGGTCGCTTGATACGGCGGGTTTGCGTACCCGGAATGCTGCGGCGTAAAGCGCGGGCAAGAACAGACAAGTCAGGAACGTGGCAATGAGCAGGCCGCCCATGATGGCAATGGCCATTGGCCCCCAGAAATCCTGAAATGCCAGCGGAATCATCGCCAGAACTGCTGCCGCGCCGGTGAGCATGATGGGCCGCAAGCGGCGCACGGTGGAATCCACAATGGCCTCCCACGGCGTTTTACCGGCATCTTCATCTTGCTTGATCTGATCAACGAGAATCACGGCATTACGCATGATCATGCCCATGAGTGCAATAACGCCGGTTGTGGCGACAAACCCGAACGGGGCGTGCGAGATAATCAACGCCAAGGCAACACCGATCATGCCTAGCGGGGCCATGGCAATCACCATGAAGCTGCGGCTAATGCTGTTCAGTTGCATCATGAGTAGCGTAAACACAACCACCAGCATGAAGGGAACCCCCGCAGCAATCGATGTCCCGGCTTTGGCTGATTCTTCAATCGAGCCACCCATCTCGATTCGAAAGCCGGGCGGTAATTTGGCGCGAATGGCATCTAGTTGTGGATTGATGGCCGACGATACGGTAGGGGCTTCGACCGCGCCGCGAATATCGCCACGTACACTAATCGTCGGCAGACGATTGCGCCGCCAGATCAGGCCTTCTTCCAGCACCGGCTTGAGCCGTGCTATTTGGGCCAGCGGCACATGGCGCCCTTGTGCGGTCTGGATGTCCAGATCAGGCAAACGCTCCAGTGTGCGTGCGCTGGCGCCTTCGGCCCGCCAGAGGACATCAATGAGCTGATCCCCTTCGCGATATTGGGTGATGGCAACACCGTTCAGCCATGCTTGCAGAGCTTGCGCAACATCTTGTGTCGATACACTGAGCGCGCGTGCGCGATCCTGATCAATTTCAACCTGCAGGTTTTTCACCTTGTCATTCCAGTCAAGGTGCACATCTTGCAGGTTGGCATGTTTGCGCATGATCGCAGCCACCTCGTTGGCGGCGGTGCGCAGTTGATCGAGGTCTTCACCCATCACGCGAAACTGAACGGGGTAGCCCACCGGCGGACCATTTTCCAGGCGAATAACACGTGCTCGCACTTCAGCCCAGCGACCATCGGCTGCGGCAAATTCTGTTTCGAGTTTTTTCTTGAGCGCCTCCCGCTCTTCAGCTCCTTTGGTGACGATTAAAAATTGGCCGAAATTATCATTGAATAATTGCTGATCCTGTGGCAAATAAAACCGTGGCGCGCCATTGCCGATATAACTCGAGAAGCGTTCGACGCCCTTCTCTTTGGCCAGCAGTGCTTCAACGCGCTCAACGGTACGCGTGGTTGCCGTGGTGGATGCTCCTTGTGGCAACCACAGGTCAACGATCAATTCATGCCGGTCCGCATGAGGGAAGAACTGCTTTTGTACAAATAAATTGAATGCCACCAATGAGAGTGCAAACACGGCCAGCGTGACGCCGATGACTATCCAGCGATGGGTCAGGCAGGCTTCAAGAACACCACGAAATTTTCGATAAAAAGGTGTGTCGTAAATATCATTGTGATGTTCGCTGCCCGCTTTGCGCAGCTTGTCGACATCCAGCAAACGGTAGCCAATAAACGGGGTGAATACCACCGCGACGATCCACGAAGTAATGAGCGCTGTGGTCACGACCACAAACATCGAGAACACATATTCACCCGGGCCGGATTTGGCAAAGCCGACAGGAATAAATCCGGCAGCAGTGATGAGTGTGCCGGTCAGCATGGGAAAAGCCGTGGAGGTATAGGCAAAGGTTGCGGCTTTGGCGCGATCCCAGCCTTGCTCTATTTTCACCACCATCATTTCAACAGCGATGATAGCGTCATCGACCAGCAGGCCCAGCGCAATAATCAGGGCGCCCAGCGAAATACGCTGCAGATCAATCTCAAAAACATCCATCATCAAAAAGGTGATGGCAAGCACCAGCGGAATCGACAAAGCCACCACCAGGCCGGTACGCCAGCCGAGCGTGAGAAAAGAGACTGCCAGCACAATGGCAATGGCTTCAGCAAGTGAGGTCAGAAATACGCGAATGGCTTTGGCAACAAGATTGGGCTGGTCGGCAACGCGATGCAGCTTCATGCCTAACGGCAGGTCTTCGGCCAAGGCATCGGTGCGTGCGACAAGGTCGCGGCCGAGCGCCAGAATATCGCCTCCCGTGCGCATGACCACGCCAATGCCGATGACATCCTCACCATTGACGCGCATGCGCCAGTTGGCGGGTTCCGCATAGCCGCGCCGAATATTCGCGATGTCACCTAATCGGAAACTCTGCGTGCCCACGCGCAATTGCGTATTCTGAATTTGTTCTACCGCACTGTAGGCACCGGTAATGCGGATCCGTACGCGGTCGCTGGTGGTATCGACAAAACCGGCAGGTGTGACGGCATTTTGTTGTTGCAGCGCTAAAAATAATTGAGGCGCTGTAATGCCCAGGCTGGCAAGCCGTTGTGGCTCGGCTTCAACCCAGATTTTTTCATCCTGCACCCCGAACAGTTCAACTTTTTTAACATTGGCTACATTGCGTAGTTCGCGCGCGATGCGATCCGCTTCATGCCGTAGCTCGCCCATGGTGAAATCTTTGCCGGCCAGGGCAAAGATATTCATGTTGACGTCACCAAATTCTTCATTGGGGAAAGGACCCATCACGCCGGCGGGCAGGGCGGGACGGATATCATCCAGCTTGCGCCGTACCTGGCGCCAGGCTTCGGGCACGGAGGTCTTGGCGGTATCGTCTTTGAGCGTAATGAAAATCAGTGATTCGCCGGGCTTGGAGCTGGAGCGAACCACATCCAGATTGGATGTTTCTTGCAGTTTTTTTTCAATCCGTTCAGAAACCTGCTGTTCTACTTCTGCTGCTGTTGCGCCGGGCCACAGGGTGCGCACCACCATTACCCGAAAAGTAAAATCAGGATCTTCAGCGCGGCCCAGCTTGAAGTAAGCCAGTGATCCGGCAACCATGAGCACAATCATCAGATACGTCACCATCGCCGGATGGCGGATGGACCACGCGGAGAGGTTAAAACTTTTCATTGCTGCGCCTCGGCGATTTTTGCAGTGGGCAGGGCATCCGCAGGGCGTGTGGCGTTTGCAATGTCCCTTGTCGGATGCACTTTTTCGCCTGCCGTGAGCAGCGTGACGCCTGCATTGACGATACGATCACCTACTGTCAAGCCGTCGGTGATGATGGCCTGGTTTGCCGCATAGCGACTCACACGGATAGGGGCCAGTGTTACCGTATCACCAGCGCCGACTTTCCATACCGCCATTTGTTTTTTCATTTGAAAAACTGCGCTGAGCGGGATGGCAAACGTAGTCTCACCCGGAGTAGCCGAGGTGAAGCGTACGGTGGCTGAAAAGCCGACAGGTAAGCGCATGGGCGCTGTGGGCAAGGCCACGCGTGCGGCATACGTACGCGTCACCGGATCCGCCGCCGCAGAAATTTCACGCAATTTGCCGACGAGCGCAGGTGCTTTTTCGCCCTGCGCCCATAAACTGACTTCTGCTGGTGCCCCTGCGCCAAGGCGGCTGATATCGCCTTCGGGCAGATTGATCGCTACCTCACGTTCACCATCAGGTGCCAGGCGGAAGATGGGCTGACCAGCTGCGACCACCTGGCCCGCTTCGGCCAATACGGCCGCAATCACGCCATCACGGTCAGCCGTCAAGGTGGTGTATCCCGCCTGGTTACGCGTTATGTGTGTTTGTGCCTGGGCTGCTGTGGCTGCCGCTTCACGCGAATCCAGGGCCGCCTGACTAACAAAATTCTTGCTGCGCAAATCGCGATAGCGTTTGAGCTCTGCGCCAGCCAGCCATGATTGTGCTTCGGATTGCGCTACCTGCAAGGCAAAATCTGTTGCATCAATGCGCGCAAGTGGCTGGCCGCGTTTGACCACGGCACCGGCATCAACCAGGCGGCTAACCACTTTGCCCGGCACGCGAAAGCCCAGCAAGGTTTCAAATCGCGCATGGACTTCGCCTGCATAGCTCCGTGTTTCTGCGGCTGTTCCTGCACCAACGGTCATTACTCGCACCGATTTAATTTTTACCGGCGGTGGCGGTGCTGAATTGCAGGCAGGAAGGGCCAACGCTGTGATCACTAATAAGGAGCAAGCCAAGTTAGGTAAGTAGTGGGATAAATGGGCGGGCAGATTTTTCATTAATTTAAAACGATCCAAAATAGTGGTGTTGCAGGCAGTGAGAACAGGTGGATTGACCAGATCAAAATGCGGGGTCAGTGTTTGGCAGACTTCGATTTCAATATCGGCTGCGGCTGCGCCGCCAGGCCAGCGAGGATGAGATCCAGGTGCGTATTGAGATAGCGTGTTGGATTAACCGTTGGGCAGCCGCTCGCGCCCATCGAGTGCTGCCAAATAAAATGCATCAAGAGTGGCGCGATGAGCAGTTCAACGACAGCATCTTGATCCATCTGGCGAAATTCGCCTCGCGCCACGCCACGTTCGATAACGCGACCCAACAAGGTACGGGCGCGGGCATAGGCGATTTTTTCGTGATACAGCGCCAGCTCAGGAAAGTTGCGCGCCTCGCTAATCATCAGCTTGGGAATTCCGCCCAGCGGTGAAGCGCTGAACCTGACTTGCCACCGGGTGAGCAACTCGCGCAACAAGGTACCCGAATCGCCGGTAAACTCGTCAATCAGGTGTGCCCCCTCATCCAGAATAGGCACCACGCCTTGAGTAATCACCGCTTTGAATAGCGCTTCTTTATCCTTGAAATAAAGGTAAAGTGTGGCTTTGGAAACGCCAGCGCGTGCTGCAATATCCTCGCTACGCGTTGCCGCATAGCCGTGTTCAATGAATAACTCGATTGCTGCGGCCATCAGCTCAGTGGGACGAGCTTCTTTTCTGCGGCGGCGGGCGGGTTGCTTTTCTATAGCGGTAGGCTTCAGGCGGGTAATTGTGGTATTGGCTGTCATGGTGGGGTGCTCCTTAATAACTATTGGGTCAATATAAATGGTGCGCTGCAAAAAAGCAACTGAATGCGTGCGTTTTTTTAAAATTCTGGTTCCGTCTCTCACCGTACCTCAAGAAGTCTTGTTTCACGGCGACTCACCAGCGCCGACTTTCGGGGCGATATGTTGCCAATCATCTGATATTTCACACCGCCTCTTTGCCCCTCTTATGTTACGGGTTGCATTTGTGGGATCTTTCCAGTAATTTCGCTCCTCCACTGTTGTCCCAAAGAATCGAGAGTCCGTCATGAATGCTAACGAGAAATTTATCGCCGCCGATGCATTAGTTGATTCGGCTGCCATTGCCCCATTGCCGAATTCACGCAAAATTTATGTCACCGGCAGTCGCCCCGACATCCGCGTGCCGATGCGCGAAATCACCCAGACGGGCGAGAATAATCCGCCCATCAGCGTGTATGACACTTCCGGCGTTTATACCGATCCCACGGTAACCATTGATATCCGTCGTGGCTTGCCTGAGTTGCGTGCCGAATGGATTGCCGAGCGCAACGATACTGAGGAGCTTTCCGGTTTAAGTTCCGACTACAGTCAGCAACGCCTGGCGGATGCGGAACTGGCCGAGCTGCGCTTTGACCTCATGCGCAGATCCCGCGTGGCCAAGGCAGGGGCGAACGTCACTCAAATGCACTACGCGCGGCGTGGCATCATCACGCCTGAAATGGAATACATCGCCATCCGCGAAAATCAGCGTCTGGAAGCGTTGACCGAAGACCTGCGCTGCCAGCATCCAGGGCACAATTTTGGTGCTGTTGCGTTTGCCAAGAATGCGCCCAAACTCATCACCGCCGAATTCGTGCGCGATGAAGTCGCCCGTGGCCGCGCCATTATCCCCAACAACATCAACCACCCGGAAAGCGAGCCGATGATTATCGGGCGCAATTTCCTCGTCAAGATCAATTGCAACATCGGCAACTCGCAACTCGCCTCCACCATTCAGGATGAAGTCGACAAAATGACCTGGGCGATACGCTGGGGCGGCGATACGGTGATGGATTTATCCACCGGTAAAAACATCCACGAAACCCGCGAGTGGATCGTGCGTAACTCGCCGGTGCCGATCGGCACCGTGCCGATTTATCAAGCGCTGGAAAAAGTGAATGGCAAAGCCGAAGATTTAAGCTGGGAGATCTTTCGCGATACCCTGATCGAGCAAGCCGAGCAAGGCGTGGATTACTTCACCATCCACGCGGGCGTGCGTCTGGCCTACATCCCGATGACGGCCAAACGCATGACCGGCATCGTCAGCCGTGGCGGCTCGATCCTCGCCAAGTGGTGCCTCTCGCACCACAAGGAAAATTTTCTCTACACGCATTTTGAAGACATCTGCGAGATCATGAAGGCGTATGACGTGGCCTTCAGTCTCGGCGATGGCCTGCGTCCTGGTTCGATTTACGACGCTAATGACGAAGCACAACTGGCTGAACTCGCCACATTGGGCGAGCTCACGCAAATTGCGTGGAAGCACGACGTGCAAGTCATGATCGAAGGCCCCGGCCACGTGCCGATGCACATGATCAAGGAAAACATGGAGCTGCAATTAAAAATTTGCCACGAAGCCCCGTTCTACACGCTGGGCCCATTAACCACGGATATTGCGCCCGGCTACGATCACATCACCAGCGCTATTGGCGCAGCGATGATCGGCTGGTACGGCACGGCCATGCTGTGCTACGTGACGCCCAAGGAACACCTCGGTTTGCCCGATAAAAACGACGTGAAAGACGGCATCATGGCCTACAAGATCGCTGCTCACGCCGCCGATCTGGCCAAGGGCCATCCTGGCGCGCAGGTACGCGACAATGCGTTATCCAAGGCACGCTTTGAATTCCGTTGGGAAGACCAGTTCAATCTAGGCCTCGACCCGGATAAAGCGCGCGAATTCCACGACGAAACGTTGCCGCAGGACGGCGCTAAAACCGCGCATTTTTGCTCGATGTGCGGGCCGCATTTCTGCTCGATGAAAATCACCCAGGATGTGCGCGACTATGCCGCCACGCTTGGCGTCTCGGAAGAGGAAGCCTTGAATAAAGGGATGGAAGTTAAAGCCATCGAGTTCGTAAAAAGCGGTTCAGAACTGTACAAACGGGCTGCTGGCTGAATCTGGCCGATGCAGTGACCATCGAGGCGCAAGCATCCGCCAAACACGCCCCCAGCTGCAGGCCAGGCTGCGGGGCGTGTTGCATTGTGCCGTCCATTTCCTCACTCAATAAACCGGCAAACGTACCATGCCAGCATTTGACCGCCGACTACCGTTGCGCCATCTTTGGTCTGCCACAGCGCCCCGCCTGCTGTGGTGGTTTGCAGCCGTCCTCCGAAATGTGTGGCGACACCCGCGAAGCCGCGCTTATTTGGCTAACCCAGCTGGAGATCGCCACTACGCCTTGATAACCGATGTCCAAGTGTATGGGCAAACGGCGCGGGGAGGATTTTTCAGCATGTTAGACTCGCGCCCGGTTTTCTATCGTTTATAACGTCGGCTTCTTTTTATTTCATGGACTTTTATCCACATCTGCAAGCCTTGATCTTGGGGCTGATCGAAGGGCTTACCGAGTTTTTGCCGGTTTCATCCACTGGCCATCTGATTCTTGCCGGCTCGCTGCTTGGCTTTAATGACGAGCGCGGCAAGTTGTTTGAAATTGTTATCCAGTCCGGTGCGATTCTCGCTGTGTGCTGGGAATATCGTCATCGACTGACACAGATAAGGCGTGATGTGTGGCAAGAAAACGACGCGGTGGCACGCGTGGCAGCACGTCGGTTTGTACTCAACATTGCTATCGCCTTTATGCCGCTCGCGATCCTTGGCCTGGCATTTGGCAAAGCCATCAAGGCGCATTTATTTACCGCGCCGGTCGTAGCCAGTCTGCTGATTGGTGGCGGGTTCGTCATCCTGTGGGCAGAGCGGCGCACGCATACCGTGCGCATCGAGACCATGGCAGAACTTACCCCGCGTGACGCACTGGTCATGGGGGTTTTACAGGCACTGGCGTTATTTCCAGGCACCTCGCGTTCAGGCGCCACAATTATTGGCGGGCTGTTGTATGGTTTGTCGCGGCGTGCGGCAACCGAATTCTCCTTCTTTTTAGCCATGCCGACGTTGATTTTGGCCAGCGTGTATGAGCTGTATCACGAGCGGGCTCTACTCAGCTGGAGCGATATTGACCTGTGGATTATCGGCTTTGTCACTGCGGCAGTTTCCGCTTTTATTTGCGTGCGCTGGCTGTTGCGCTTTATCGCACACCACGATTTCACCCCATTTGCCTGGTACCGTATCGGCTTTGGTTTGTTGATACTCGCCTCGTGGCACTGGGGTTGGGTGACGTGGAGCGCTTGAGATTTAAGGCCGACATGATTCTCTATTTACATGGTTTTACCAGCGGCCCGCAATCGGTCAAGGCGCGCGCGCTGGGCGAGCGCATGGCAGCGCGCGGGCTGGCGGCTGATTTTGTTTGTCCGCAACTGCCCGCCTCGCCAGCCGCAGCAATCATGCTGGCCGAGCATCTCATCAATCAACGAAAACTCGGCGCGGGTGATACGGTGGCTCATGGCAAAAACGGCGCACAAATCACCCTTGTTGGCTCATCTCTGGGCGGCTTTTACGCCACCGTGCTGGCTGAAAAATATGATCTCGACGCCGTGCTGGTAAACCCGGCCGTGATCAATCAATTGCCCATGGATGATTTTATCGGCATGCACCGCTGGCTTTACAGCGGCGAGCCGTTTGAATTTACCGCACAGCATATTGCCGAGCTGCGCGCACTCGAATTGCCTCGCTTAAGCCGTCCAGACCGCTTTTGGCTGATGCTCGAAGAAGGCGATGAAACGCTGGATTACCGGTTGGCGGTGGCGTATTACGCTGGTGCGCGGCAAACCGTGCTGACCGGTGGCGACCACAGCTTTACGCACTGGAATAATTATCTGGATGAGATCATTGACCGGAGTGTTGCCCCGCGCACTTAAAAGTTATAACGCATCCCCAGCTGCACGCCCGAAAGAACGAGCCCGTCCCCTGCAAAGCCTGTAGCGGTTTTGCCGAAGTCATATCCGCCGCCGCCGTGAGTGGTGGTTTTGGCGTCATTTTTCAAGTACGCGACATTGGCCTTAAGCAAAGTGTGCTTGGACAGGTTGTGCTCATAGCCTAACGAATACAAGGTCGCACCGGTGTCGGCACCACTGGCAAAACGGCTGCCCGGCACACCCAGGCTGCTGCCGGAAATATCCTCGGCACGATAGCGCTGGCCGGTGATCTTGCCGTTGGCCGATACATTGAATGTGCCGCCCAACCCCCACACCCGCTGCCTTGCGTCGCCCAGGCTGCCGGTGGCGCGGGTTTGGTCCACCAGCAGGCGCATGGTGGCGTTGCCAAAATCAAGCATGCCGCCCAAACGAGCTTCTGTTAGTGCCTCCCCCGCACCCAGGCCAACAATGCCGGGCACCGCCAGATCATTTTTTTCAGTGACGTGCTCGAACACGCTGCCTATCCACAGCGGGCCGTGGGCGTAGTTCAGGCCGAGCTCAACCGCCGAGGGATCAACACGGGCACTGGGTACGGCGGACTTTTTTTCATCGGCTGAATATAAAACTGTGGCTTGCAGGCCAGCGGCCACAGGTGAAACGTAGGCAATGGCGTTGGGTGTGTTGACGTCAAAGCGCGATGAGCTGACTGCGGAGCGTACGCCAGGGCTGGAGGCCAATGCGCCGCCCAGCTTGCCCATCAGGGCATTATTGCTGCCAATGCTGTCACAGGTGTAATTCACATCCAGCGTAATGGCCAGCAAGCGTGCCGGGCCCGCAAAGCGCCCCAGGATTACCTTGCCAAGCGGGCCAGACAAACCCACAAAGCTGCTGCGGCTGGTGCCGATTGAGCCGCCTGATTCAAAACTGACATTCGATTCAAACTGAAACAGGGCCGCAAGACCATTGCCCAAAGCTTCTGTCCCTTTAAAACCCAGCACCGCGCCATTGGTGGAAACTCGGCTGTAGCGCAACGCTGATCTGGTTGCCTGCGGGTTGATGTTGCCGCGCACCGAGATCGCATCAAACGAGGCATCGGCATTGCCATACACGGTGACATTGGATTGCGCATGGGCAATATTGGTTATGCCTGTCATGCCAAAGCTGCCGACAAAGAGAAGAAAAAGGCGAATTTTTTTCATCAAATCGAATAGAAAGATTAAAAAAATGAAGTATGGCAATTTTATGCGCTATCTAACGCAGAAAAATTACCGAAAAATTGCGTTGTGGCAGCGAGTGAAAATGCGCAAAGCCTGGGCGAAAAAAAGGGCACCCGAAGGCGCCCTTTTTAACTGCACTGGTTTTAAGCCAGATTAGAACGCGTGACGCATGCCGAACTGGAAGCCGGACAGTTTCACGTTGTCGCCGGTAGCGCCCACGGAGTTGTACCCGAAGTCATAGCCACCGAAACCATTCGTGCTGACAGCACTGTCGTTTTTCAGATAGGCGTAGCCCGCTTTCAACATGGTGCGCTTGGAGAGGCTGTGCTCGTAGCCAATGGTATAGAACTTGGCGCCGGTTTTGTCATCGGTACCAGAACTCAAGTTCAGGTCAGCTGCCTTGTAGTACTGGGCGACCAGCTTGCCATTGGGTGACACATTGAACGTACCGCCGATACCCCAAACGTTTTGCTTGGCATTGCCAAAGCTACCCTCACCCTTGGTGCGAGAATACAGGGCGCGCACGGTAGCCATGCCAAAGTCATACATGCCGCCAACACGGAACTCTTTAGCTACTGTCTCTGCACCAAGGCTAGAAACTAAGAAGGTAGGAACGAAGAGGTCATTTTTCTCGGAAACACGCGCATAGGTCGTGCCAACAAATACAGGGCCATTTTGGTAGGTCAGGCCAAGGTCATACGCCGAGCTGTTGATTTTCGAGCCTGGGGTTGAAACCTTGTTTTCGTTAGCCACATACATTGCCGTTGCTTGCAGGCCGGAGAATGAAGGCGTTACGTATTGGATCGTGTTCTTGAAACGCGTATCAAACGTGGAGCCTGATGCGAATTGGCTGCCTTTACCGCCGAAGGTAGCAAATGCGCCACCGAGTTTGCCGAGAACGGCGGTGTTGCTCATGATGGTGTCGCCGGAGTTAACATCCAAAGCACCACCCAGTGCATTGGTTGGGCCGGTTTGCGTACCCAGGGTGACTTGACCGAAACCACCGTTGAGGCCAACAAAGCTGTCACGGTTCAGGCCGAGGCTGGAATTGTTGTCAAAATTCACTTCGGTTTCGAACTGGAAAATAGCCTTCATGCCATTGCCCAGATTTTCCGTACCTTTGAAGCCAAGGTTCGAGCCGTTGCTGGTTACGCGGGTGTTGCTCGGGTTGCCCAGGGCGTTGTTGATTTTGATGTAGTCAAACGTGCCATCAGCTACGCCGTAGATGGTGACATTGGTTTGTGCGAAAGCCGCGCTGGAAAGACCGGCGATAGCTAAAGCGATAAGTTTCTTTTGCATGAATGACTCCTAATGGTAGATAAAAGTTGAACTACTGAACTATGACTGCTTCTTGAGGACTACAAACTTACAAACTACAAATGCTACAAATTTTAAAAGCAAAATTTATAAACCAGCGCTCAATGGCTTCACGTGTTGCCACTGTCGATGGCGACTTGTCGATAAGCGTTAATTACCGATAAGGTGGAGGGATTATGGGATGCCTCTGGGTGCAGAGCAACATAAATCAAGCAAATGAAATGGATTTTTAGAAATTTGTGGGGTTTTTGCAACAAGAGGTGATGAAATGCTCCCACCCTTTCATCCTGAGCATCCTCCGCGCCATTGCGGCGCGAGGAAGGTTTGTCTGGCGACCGGCTCTTGGTTGCGCCCGCCCGTATAATTCTTTGTTCCTGCTTTTTATATTTTCCCGTTTTTTATGAATGTCCTGTTTGAAGAGGATGGCGCGTTTCGCGCGGGTGTTGTGCTAGCCGATAACGTGAGTTCTTTGCAAGTCACATTGCCAACAGGCCGCCGGGTGAAGGTGAAGGCTGCGCACGTGCTGCTGCGCTTTGAGACGCCTGCGGCCACTGCGCTTCTGGCTGAGGCGGAAGCGGCGGCACAGGCGATTGAGGTGGATTTTTTATGGGAAGTGGCCCCCACAGCGGAATTCGGCTTTGCCGAGTTGGCGGCTGAATATTTTGGCCAAAACCCCACGCCAGCGCAGACAGCCGCTGTGCTGCTGCGCCTGCATTCAGTGCCGATGTATTTTCACCGCAAGGGCCGGGGGAGGTATTTCAAGGCACCGCCGGAGATTTTGCAGGCTGCGCTGGCCGGGATGGAAAAAAAGCGTTTGCAGGCCGAGGCGATCACCCGCATGGCGGCTGAACTGGTGGCGGGCCATTTGCCGGATGAATTCAAGTCCCAATTGCCGCAATGGCTCTATGCCGCTGACCGTAATCGGCCGGAAGCCAAGGCGCTGACTGAAGCGGCAGCGCAGAGTGGCAAAAGCGAAGCGCAGTTGCTGCTGGCGTCTGGCGCGGTGGCTTCTGCCCATGATTATCATTTGGGCCGGTTTTTGTATGAGTGCTTTCGCGAGGGCACGGGCTTTGTGCCGTATGCGCCTGCTGTGCAGACTGAGATGCTTGACGATGCCCTGCCTTTGACGGATGTGCATGCTTTCAGCATTGACGATGCCGCAACGACCGAAATTGACGATGCGTTTTCTGTCACGCCACTTGCGGCTGGCGGCTGGCGCATTGGCGTGCACATCGCCGCACCGGGCTTGGGGTTCGCGGTGGATTCGGATTTGGGGCAGATTGCGCGGCGGCGCTTATCCACGGTGTATATGCCGGGGCAAAAAATCACCATGCTGCCAGAAGCAGTGGTGGATCAATTCACGCTGGCCGCCGGGCGAACTGCGCCTGCGATCTCGTTGTATCTGGAGGTGGCGACGGATTTGCGTTTATTGAGCCACAGCACGCAACTGGACCGTATCACCATCGCCGACAATTTGCGCCATCACGATATCGAGCCGCTGTTTAATGCGACCACGCTTACGGAACCTTTGGCTGATTTCCCCTATCGCGATGAGCTCACCGTGCTGTGGGAGTTTTCGCAAGTGCTGGCCGCAGGCCGTGGCCAGCAAGATAAAGCCGATGGCGGCGGGCGCAAGGATTACAACTTTGTGGTGGATTGGGATGCTAACGCTGGCCAGGATGTCGATGGCCCGGGGCGGGTCAGCATCACCGCGCGTCCGCGCGGCAGCCCGCTGGATACGCTGGTGGCCGAGCTGATGATTTTTGCCAATGCCACGTGGGGCGCGGAATTGCGTGACGCGGGCATCCCGGCGCTGTATCGCGTGCAAACGGGCGGCAAGGTGCGCATGAGCACGGTGGCCGCCGCGCACGAAGGGCTGGGCGTGGATTGCTATGCGTGGTCGTCTTCTCCCTTGCGACGCTATGCCGACCTGGTCAATCAGTGGCAATTGATCACCTGGCTGCGCAACGAGTCGCCCTCTTTTGCGCCGCAATCAACCGAGCTGTTTGCCGCCTTGCGTGATTTTGAGCTGACTTATGCAGCGTATGCGGAATTTCAGCGCCACATGGAACGCTACTGGTGTTTGCGTTATCTGGCGCAGACGGAGACGCGCACGCTGGAAGCCGTGGTGATCAAGGAATCCTTGGTGCGGGTGATGGATTTGCCGCTGGTGCTGCGCGTGGCCTCTTTGCCTGATCTGACCCTGGCACCGCGTGGCGCGCGGGTGAGCGTTGCGGTGGAAGGCATTGACCTCCTGGGCGCAGAAATTCGCGTGCGGTTTGTTGAAGTGCTGGCGGGGGAGATTGTGGAAGTGGTGGTAGATGATGTCGATGCAGGCGAAGAAGAGAACAGTGCGCTTGACATTGCGGCGGTTGAAATTTCAACCGGGTTGCCGGCCGAGGCTGCAATTAATGCTGTGTCTCCAGCTAATGAGGATTCGGCAGCGGAAGGGTAGAATCTGCCGCCATGCCTTCCCCTGTCTTGCCTTCATCGACTGCCATGAGCGCCTCTCGGCGCAATCTGACATGGGCGCTGGGCGCCTCGCTTCTGGTGCACGCGGTGCTGCTCGCGGTGCACTTTACGCCGCCGGATTGGCCGCAAAAAGTCACCGAGCAAGCGCTGGATGTGATTCTGGTCAATAGCAAAAGTCGCCACAAACCAGACAAGGCTCAGGCACGTGCGCAAACCAATCTGGATGGCGGCGGCACAACAGCCGATGATCGACGCGCCCAAACGTCGTTGCCGCCCTCATTGCAGACCAAGCAAGGTGATGACTTAATCCAGGCACAACAACGCGTAGCGCAGTTAGAAGCGCAGACGCAACAGATATTGAAGCAATTAACCAGTCGCCAGACCAGCCGCTCGAATGTGCGCCAAGCGATCGCGCCGCAGCTGCCAGTGCCAACAGCCGAACCTGCTGTATCGGGTGTTGATTTAGCCAACCGGGCATTGGCCATTGCGCGCATCGAAGGCGAAATTTCGCGGCGTGTGGATGAATACAATCAACGACCAAGAAAGAAGTTTATCGGTGCACGGGTGGAGGAATATCGCTTTGCCCAGTATGTTGAAGATTGGCGGCAGAAAGTCGAGCGCATTGGCAACCTGAATTACCCCGCTGCTGCACGAGGCCAGATGTATGGCAGCTTGATATTGACCGTGGTGATCAAAAGCGATGGCGAGTTGGAGCGGGTAGAAGTCAACCGGTCTTCTGGGCAAAAAGTGCTGGATCAAGCCGCCGTGCGCATTGTCAAAATGGCTGCGCCCTACGCGGATTTTCCGGCGGCCATACGCCGCGATACGGACATCATCGAAATTACACGGACATGGTCGTTTACTCGTCAGGATGAATTGCATGCCAACTAAACATTACCCGGCGCGTTATGCCGTGTTTGGCAACCCCGTGAGCCACAGCCTGTCGCCAAAAATCCATGCGCTGTTCGCCGCGCAAACCGCGCAAGCCGTGACGTACGAAGCGATTTGCGCGCCGCTGGATGGGTTTGCAGGTGCCGTGCATGCGTTTATCGCGGCTGACGGGGATATTGGCCATGGTGTGGCTAAAGGGGCGAATGTCACTGTGCCATTCAAGCTGGAGGCTTTTCGCCTTGCCGATGCGCTAACGCCACGCGCGGCGGCGGCGGGCGCGGTAAATACCTTGAGCTTTACTGTCGCCGGAATTCAAGGTGACAACACCGATGGTGCCGGGTTGGTGCGCGATTTAACGGCTAATTTAGGTGTGTCGCTGGCCGGGTTGCGCATTCTGGTGCTGGGCGCGGGCGGCGCAGCGCAGGGGGTGGTTTTGCCGTTGCGAGAACAAAATCCCGCCGTGCTGTTTGTTGCCAACCGCACGGCGGACAAGGCGCAAAAACTAGCGGCTGTTTTTGGCATTACCGGTGGGGGCTTTGACGAGTTAAACCAGCATACCTTCGACTTGGTCATCAATGCCACCTCGGCCGGGCTCTCGGGCGCCGTATTGCCAGCGCCGACTTTCTCAGCGAATGCTTGGGCTTATGAGATGGTCTATGGCGTCGAGACGCCTTTCATGCAAGCTACCCGCGCAGCCGGTGCGCGCGTGGCCGATGGCCTGGGCATGCTGGTCGAGCAAGCCGCCGAGGCGTTTTTTGTCTGGCGTGGCGTGCGGCCTGAAACCGCGCCTGTGCTGGCTGCGCTGCGTGCCGAGTTATCCGCCCATTCTCCTCAGGCTGAGCCGACATGAGGCCCGCACCGCACTGGTTAAAAGTCGGCTTGGCATGGACAATTGGTTTATTGCTGTTGTGGCAGTTCTGGTATCTGGGCTGGGTCGTCTGGTGGAAGTGGGTAGACCCCGGCACGACGAGTTTTCAAAATCAGCAGTTGTCGGTGTTGCGTGAAAAAAATCTGCAGGCCACACTCCGCCGCCAATGGGTGCCGTATGAAAAAATTTCCATCCAGTTAAAGCGCGCGGTGGTAGCGTCTGAAGACGATGGCTTTATTGATCACGAAGGCTTTGATTGGGAAGGCATGCAAAAAGCTATCCAGAAAAACCAGAAAAAAGGGCGCGTGGTGGCGGGCGGCTCAACCATCACGCAGCAACTGGCTAAAAACCTGCTGCTCTCGCCGAATAAATCGGTGCTTAGAAAGGGCGAAGAGGCCATCATCACGCTGTGGCTTGAGTTGCTGTGGGATAAGCAGCGCATTCTGGAGGTGTATCTCAACGAGGTGGAATGGGGCGAGGGTATTTTTGGGGCAGAAGCTGCGGCGCGGCATTATTTCGGCGTTTCTGCCAGCCAGCTGAATGCGGCGCAGGCCGCGCGCCTGGCGGTGATGCTGCCTGCGCCCCGGCGGTTTGAAAAAAACCCGTATTCCGCTTATCTCAGCTATCGCACCCAGCGCATTTTGGGTCGCATGCGCTATGCCGAAGTGCCGACATAGTGGCCCGCGTAATGCTGCCGACGTGAAGTTGTACCGCTACAATAGCGCTCATGACTTCGCCTAACGATAACTCGACCACGCCGGAAAATAGCGACCCAGCAGACGATATGAATCGCCTGGCCGAGGTGCAAGACAGCCTGCGTGAAGTGCAGGCACTGCTGGCGCAACAAAAGCGGGTGGAAAATCTGGTGCACCGGCAAGATATGCCGCGCCAGGAGTTGATCGAAACCATGGTGCACAAGCAGCACGTGAGTGCGTTGCGTGACAAGCTCACGCAAATGTCCACCGCCGATGTGGCGCGCATTCTGGAGGCATTGCCGCAGGATGAAAGCTTGCTGGTGTGGGATCTGGTCGCGCCCGATCGCGGCGCTGAAATTCTGGATGAATTATCCGAGGCGGTGCGCGAAACCTTGGCCGCCACGGTTGCGACGCAGATTTCCCGGCGCAAGCCGATCATGCTCAATGCGTTTGAATTACACAATGGCCGCTTGCGGCAGATTCCTGTGGAAAGCCGTGCAGAGCTTGCCGCAACGCAGCCGATCTGGGTTGATGTGATCGGCCCTTCTGCGGAAGAACGCGCATGGATCAAGGAGATTTTTTGCCTCAAGCTGCCGGATACCGATGACATTTCCGATCTGGAAGAATCTGCGCGGTTTTATATTGAAGAAAGCGGCGAAATCCATCTGCATTCCGATTTTTTGCTCGATAAAGCGGATGAGTCGCGTAACGTGGCAGTGGCGTTTGTGCTGCATCAGAATATTTTGTTTTCAGTGCGCGATGAAGAGTTGCCAGTGTTTCGTTTGCAACGCCTGCGTGCCCGGATTCAGCCGGGCTATGTGTCAGAAGGCAAGGATGTGTTGCTCGATTTGTATGCGGCGGACGTGGAGTATTCGGCCGATGCGTTGGAAGACGTGTACGCCGCGCTGGAAGCGGTCGGCCGCAAGGTGTTGAGCACTAACGTAACGGATACTGAAGCTGCATCGATTTTGGCGGATATTGCCAAAGAAGAAGACTTGAACGGCCGCATCCGGCGCAATGTGCTGGATACGCGGCGGGCCTTGTCATTCCTGATTCGTGGGCGCTTGCTTGCACCCAATCAACACGAAGACGCGCGGCAGATTCTGCGCGATATTGAATCACTGGATGGCCACACGGCATTCATTTTCAACAAGATCAACTTCCTGATGGATGCGGTAGTGGGTTTCATTAACATCAACCAGAACAAGATCATCAAGATTTTTTCGGTGGCGTCGGTGGCTTTGTTGCCACCCACCTTGATTGCCAGCATCTACGGCATGAACTTTAAATTCATGCCGGAAGTGGATTGGTCTTACGGCTATATTTATTCTATCGCGCTGATGGTGGTTTCAGTCGCCGTGCCGTTTGCCGTGTTTCGAAAGAAGGGCTGGTTGCGCTAAAAAAGCGCGGCAGCGCCGTATCACCATCGCCGACTTTTCTTAAAGAGTGTTTTATGCCGCTATCTGCGCGAAGGCTTTTTCCGCTGCCGCGAGCGTTGCGGCAATATCCGCTGGCGTGTGCGCGGCCGAGACAAAACCCGCTTCAAAGGCCGAGGGGGCAAGATAAATACCCTGGTCGAGCATGGCGTGATAAAACTGATTAAAGGCGGCTGTATCCATGGCCATGACTTCGGCATAGGTGCCCGGCGGCGTGGCAGAAAAATACAGCCCGAACATGCCGCCAATGGCTTGTGCTGAAAAGGGCACATCTTGGCGTTGCGCGGCGGCGGTCAAGCCTTCAGTCAGCGCGCGGGTTTTATCCGCCAGTGCGGCGTAAAAACCGGGAGCTTCGAGTTGCTTGAGCGTCGCCAGGCCTGCGGCAACAGACACGGGATTGCCCGAGAGTGTGCCTGCCTGATACACGGGGCCCAGCGGGGCGATTTTTTCCATGATGTCACGGCGCCCGCCAAAGGCACCCAGCGGCATGCCGCCGCCGATAATCTTGCCGAAGGTAGAAATATCCGGCGTAATGCCATACAGTCCTTGCGCTGAAGTGAGCCCGACCCGAAAGCCTGTCATCACTTCGTCGAAAATCAACACCGTATCGTAGCGTGTGCACAGCTCGCGCAGGGTGGCAAGAAATTCAGGTTGCGGGGAAACCAGGTTCATATTGCCGGCGACGGGTTCGACAATCACCCCGGCGATGCGGTCGCCCTCATTCGCGAAGATGTCGTGCAGGCCTTCGACATCGTTGTAGTTGAGCACCAGCGTATGGCGTGCCAGATCGGCCGGTACGCCGGCGGACGAGGGGTTGCCAAATGTCAGCATGCCGGAGCCCGCCTTGACCAGCAGGCTGTCGCTGTGGCCGTGGTAGCAGCCTTCAAATTTGATCAAGGTGTCGCGCCCGGTATGTCCTCGCGCCAGGCGAATCGCACTCATGGTGGCTTCGGTACCCGAGGAAACCAGGCGCACCATGTCCATGCTGGGGACCAGCCGAGTCAGCAGTTCGGCGAGTTCAACCTCCCTTTCTGTGGGCGCGCCGAACGATAAGCCATGGGCCGCAGCGGCCTGCACGGCGTGTACGGTCGCCGGGTCGGCATGGCCGAGAATGAGCGGCCCCCACGAGCCTACATAGTCGATATAACTGTGACCATCTGCATCCCACACGCGCGAACCCATGCCCCGGGTGAAAAATGGCGGTGTGCCGCCGACCGAGCGAAAGGCGCGGACGGGTGAATTGACGCCACCAGGGATGGTGCGCTGGGCACGCGCAAAGAGGGCTTCGTTAGCGGTCATGGTGGAGGGTTTTATGTGTTCAGGTCGGCGCTGGTGGATATTGCGGTGGGACGAAACAAGTCACCATAGGCTTGGGCACGCGATTGAATATCCATCACATCGAACAGATTACTGGCCACGGCTAACATGTCAGCGCCAGCGGCTAGTACAGCCGGTGCGTTGTCCAGCGTGATGCCGCCGATGGCGACAATGGGCAGCTTGAAGCGCTGCTTGGCTTCCGTTAAAAGTTCCAGCGGCGCATGGGCAGCGTTGGGTTTGGTGTGCGAAGCGAAAACGCTGCCAAAGGCCAGATAGTCAGCGCCTGCGGCGGCGGCTTCTGTCGCATGGGTTAGATCGTTATAACACGAGACACCAAGAATGCGCTGTGGCCCGAGGGCGTTGCGCGCGGCGGTGAGCGAGCCGCCGGGCGCATCATCGCGGCCGATATGTGCGCCATCGGCACCGATTTCGACCGCCAGCCAGATATCGTCATTGATGATGAGTCTGGCTCCGGCAGCGCGACAAATGCGCAGCAACTCGGCAGCTTGCGCGCGGCGTAGCGGGCGCGAGGCGGTTTTGTTACGGTATTGCACGAACGGCACGCCGCCTTTTAATGCGGCATTCACTAACGCAGAGAGGCGCGGTAGCAACGCATCATCAAGAGTAATTGCGTAAAGGCCGGAGAGTTTTTTCATGCTTAAAAGAGTCTAAAGTTAGTTTGCTTCTTGGTTATCGGTGTCATTCTCACTATTGTCATCATCACGTGACCAGAAAAGACGGTCAGGAATGAATTGTCCCATACCCGGGCGAAAGCCCGCAGCCAGCGTTTGCCAAGTGTATTCCTGTGCGCCGGCGATGGCTTCAGGTAAATCAATGCCGTGAGCCAGATGCGCGGCGATGGCGGCGGCCAGCGTGCAGCCCGAGCCATGGTAGCTGCCGGGCAAACGCTCCCAGCGATCGGTGCGCACAACGCCGTGGCTGCCATACAGCGTGTTGACCACTTGGGTGGTGTCTTCGTGGGTGCCGGTAATCAGCACATACTCGCAACCGGTGTCGATCAGTTGATGTGCACAACTGGCAAGGTCTGGGTTCTGTTGCCCATCGTCTTGCTCTTCTTCAGGCTTTTGCACCAGACGACGTGCCTCCAGGCTATTGGGTGTGAGCACGGTGGTTTGCGGCAATAGCAAGGCGATCAAGGCTTCGATCATTTCTTCATCGGCGAGCGCATCGCCCCGCCCCGAGGCAAGCACCGGATCAAGAATGAGCGGTATATCCGGGTAATCGGCAATAATTTCGGCAATGGCTGCAATGGTTTCCACACTACCCATCATGCCGATTTTGAACGCAGCCACTGGCATGTCTTCTAGCAGTGCGCGTGCTTGGTCGGCAACCCAGTCGGCTTCCATGGGCAGGATGGCCTCGACCCCGGTGGTGTCCTGGACTGTAATCGCGGTGACGACACTCAGTGGGTGGCAACCGAGGCTGGCCAGGGTCAGAATGTCAGCCTGCAAACCGGCCCCGCCCGTGGGGTCGGAGCCGGCAAAGGTCAAGACGATGGGTGGTGTTGCATTTTTGAGGTGTGTGGCGTGCATGCATTTTCCTGGCGTGATTATTTTTGGCTCTGTGTTTAGCGGGTAAAACAGGGCAGATTTTGTTGGACTCGTCGGGGTAGGGATGGATAACAATGAAGATAACCACGCACCAACCTCGGACGAGGATAACCATAGCAGGCAGCTTGAGTTAATATGCTTTTAATTTTAACCTAACCGTGCACTATGACTAACGAACCACCGTATCGCAAAATGCTGTGCCTGATTTGTGGCTTTATCTACGACGAAAGCGAGGGCTGGCCCGATGATGGTATCCCCGCAGGAACGCGCTGGGAAGATGTACCGCCGAACTGGACGTGCCCTGATTGCAATGCGCGCAAAGATGATTTTGAGATGGTGGAAGTCTGATATGCAGGCATGTTTTTCCCAGCATTTCACACGGCATGGGCGTTCGATGGAAAATTTATGACAACGGGCTCAGTGCTTTCCGGTATCACCGTCATGGTGATTGATGATTCGAACACCATTCGCAAGAGTGCAGAAATTTTTCTGGTGCAAGCGGGTGCGCATGTGGTGCTGGCGGATGATGGGTTTGATGCGCTGGCGAAGATCAATGACCATCGGCCAGCGGTTATTTTTTGCGACATCATGATGCCGCGCCTGGATGGCTATCAAACTTGTTCGCTGATCAAAAAAAATTCACATTTTGCGGCAACGCCTGTGGTTATGCTGTCCTCGCGCGATGGATTGTTTGATCGTGCACGGGGTCAGGCAGCGGGGTCCAACGAGTATTTAACCAAACCCTTTACCAAAGATAATCTGCTCAATGCGGTGGTTTTTCAGCTCAAGGAGAAGACATGACCGGGGCGATACGAAAAATTTTAATCATTGATGATTCGCCCACCGAGCAGTTTTTGTTAATTCAAATCCTCGGTGAAGGCCGGTTCGAAATTTTTACTGCAGAGAACGGCGAGGAAGGTGTTGTGCGTGCAAAAGACATTCAGCCCGATTTGATTTTGATGGATGTGGTAATGCCTGGCATCAATGGTTTTCAGGCTACTCGAAAACTATCGCGGGACGCGGCAACCAAAAACATTCCTATCATCATGTGCACGACGAAGAGCCAGCAAACCGACAAAATCTGGGGGCTGCGTCAAGGTGCCCTTGACTATATTACCAAGCCGGTAGATGGCTCGCTTTTGCTTGCCAAAATCGCAGCACTCGGAGCAGCG